>NZ_CP069161.1:3900000-4069732 GCF_018802605.1 Paludibacterium paludis
GTAATCGACCGGATTGGGCCGGGTGCGGTTGGCGTTGCCCGAATCGTCGTCGCCCTTGTTGCGCGTTTCATGACCTTTGCTGTAGCTGCCAAGCAGCATGGCCTGCCAATCGCCGGCGCGCAGCGCGGTGGCCAGCGTCGAGCTCCATGAACGGTCCACCGAGTTGTATCCGCCGCGGACGAAACCACCGACGGAACGCCCGGACGCGAGAATATCGGCCGGGTCCAGGGTACGAAAGCCCACCGCGCCGGCCAGGCCGTCGCTGCCGAATTGGGTGGAGGCCGGGCCGCGCAGCACTTCGACGCTACGGATCCCGTTCATGTCCAGGAAATCCCCCCGTCCCGACGCGAATGCGCCAAAGCTGAAACTGTTGGGCACGCGGATGCCGTCGAGCGTCATCATCACCTGATTGCCCTCCAGCCCGCGGATGTTGATACCCTCGTTGCCGGCGCGGCCGACCGACGAACCGGCGGCGGTGAAGCGGGCCGGCGCGAAGCGAACGCTCACATCCAGCTCGTTGCGGAACAGGTCTTTGATATTGCGGACTCCATCGGCCTGGATCTGACCCGCGCCATAGACGGTCACGGTCGCCGGCACGTCATTGGTGCGGCGTTCGGTCCGGGTCGAGATCACGGTGACCTCGTCCAGTTGAACCGACCCGGTTGCGGGAGTCTTGTCTTGCTGGGCGGCCATGACGGGGCTGATCATGCCCCATGCCATACCGAGCGCCAGCGCCATCGGTGTTTTACACTGCACGGTTACCTTCTCCTGAGCGTTTGGCACGGGCTGGCGGCGGCTGGCTGGTGCGGGTTTGTTGCGAGAAGATACTACTGATATTCATTCTCATTAACAAGCGGACAACACCGTTTTCTCCGCCGACCGTCGCGATCCTGTCACAAAGGACCGGTACCCTATGGCATATTGACCCAGATACGGACTGTCGCCATGGTTGCACGCCTTGCCCTGCCCCTTGTCCTCGCGGTACTCGTCACCACCGCCTGCACCTCTCTCCCCAAAGGAAATGTCTCCTCTTCCCCGCTTCTTATCGCCCACCGGGCCGGAACCGGCGATGCCCCGGAAAACACCCTGCCCGCGATCGATGAGGCCTTGCGCAACGGCGCCGACGGCATCTGGCTGAGCGTGCAGCTCAGTGCGGACGGCATTCCCGTTCTCTATCGCCCGGCCGACCTGAGCGCCCTCACCAACGCGCATGGCCCGGTTTCGGCCTGGACAGCCGAGCAACTGGCGATTCTGAACGCCGGCTTCACGTTCAAGACCCTGAGCGGCAAGCAACCTTATCGCGACAACGGTCCGGCCGTTCCGACACTGGACGAGGCGCTGGCCCGCATCCCGGTCTCCGTCCCGGTATTCCTGGATCTGAAGTCCGAACCGGCGGCCCCGCTGGTCGAGGCGGTCGCGCGCGTGGTCACGGCGCGCGATGCCTGGCCGCGTGTGCGCTTTTATTCGACGTTGCCAAGCCACATGACTGCGCTGTCCGCCTATCCCCAGGCGCAGCGCTTCGAAACGCGCGACGCAACGCGCAACCGCATCGCGGCCGTGGCGCTTTCCGGTCGTTGTGACGCGCCGCCGGCAGGCACCTGGGCCGGGATCGAACTCAAACGTCGCCTGACCGTCGGGGAAACGTTCACGCTCGGCACGGTCAGCGCCCCGGTCGACGCCGTGCTGTGGACCGAAAGCACCGTCGCCTGCTTCAAGACCCATCCCGACACCCATATCGTCATGTTCGGCATCGATAGCGACAAAGACGCGCAAACGGCTCGTCAGTTGGGCGCCGACGCGGTATTGAGCGATTCGCCGGCGAAGATGCGTCCGCTGCTGCCACAGTAACCACATCCATACCGGTGTTTTTCCCGCTTTGGCGGGAATGCCTCGAATCCGCCTCTCCGTCGCGGTACAATCCACTAAGATTGAATCAATCGCGACTTCACACCCGGCCCGGAACACCGCGCCGCGACGGAGAGGCATATGCAAGGCAACACCCGCATCATCGACATACTCAACGATCTGCTGGCCGGAGAACTGGCCGCCATCGACCAATACCTGATCCACGGCGAGATGTACGCCGATTTCGGACTTGAACGGCTCGCCACCAAGAGCCTGCACGAGTCCGAGCACGAAAGGGAGCACGCGCGCGCCATCATTCAGCGCATTCTGTTCCTCGAAGGGGTGCCCCGCATGGATGCCCGCCATCCGCTCAACATCGGCGCCACCCCGGCGGCCATGCTGCGCTCGGATCTGGATGTCGAATACAGCGTCGCGCGCCACCTGAAGGACGCGATAGCCGAATGTGAAGCGGCCCGCGACTACGTGACACGCGACATGCTCAAAGTTCAGCTGGACGACACGGAAATGGACCATGCCCATTTCCTGGAAAAACAATTGAGCCTGATCGCCCTGGTCGGCGAAAGCAACTACCTGCAAAGCCAGATGACCAGCACGTCGGCCTGATCCTCCTCCTGCCCGGCCGGTTCGCCGGGCTCGTCTCTCCTTGCGCCCCGGTGTCTTGTCTTGTTGACATCCGCGCAGTTGCCTTTTCATTGCTCCAACGGATAAAATGATAATCATTATCATTTTATTTGCGCTTTACGCGTAACATATTGGAATGCCGAAGGGCTGCGCCCTGTCACCGGCGGAAGGTGACCTGCAACAACGAATCCTGACACTGTACAGCGAACATCACGGATGGCTGTCCGGCTGGCTGCGTCGCAAGATGGGTTGCGCACACTACGCGGCCGACCTCGCCCACGACACCTTTGTGCGCATCATGAGCGCCCGTCCCGAACTGGCGGAAATCCGGGAACCTCGTGCTTATCTGACCACCACGGCGCAGCGGCTGCTCATCGACCGGTCGCGTCGCCAGGCCGTTGAAGATGCCTGCCTGACGGAATGGGCTTTGTCCGCCGCTCACGGCAGCGCCCCGTCGCCGGAGGAATTCCTGCAGATGGCCGACACGCTGGACATGTTGTGCAGGGCGCTGGAGCTCGTCTCGCACAAAGCCCGGGAAGCGTTCATCCAGCACTTCCTGGAAGGCGAGCCGCAAGCCGTCGTCGCGGAACGGTTAGGCGTATCGACGCGCACCGTGCGGACGTATCTGGTGGACGTGCTGATCCATTGCAATCCGGGCAGTGAGGCGGCATGAACCCGCCGCAAGACCGGACACAGGACTGCGGTCGGCTGGCGGCCGAATGGCTCGTCCGTTTGAGCGCGGAGGAGAACCCCGCGGAAAAGGCACGGATCGAAAGCGCATTCGCCGCATGGAAGCGCGCCGACCCCCGTCACGCCGAAGCGGCGCATCGTCTGGAGAGTCTTCTCGGACAAATCGTGGCGCTGCGGGAAGACGACTCGCCACCGGCCCGCGCCATCCTTGATCGCGCGCAATCCGTCTTTGCCCCGAAGCGCCGCACCCGCCGCGCCATCACACTCGCTCTCGCGATCGGCGCTGTCGGCCTCTCGGCCGGACTTGCCGCGCACGGCCCCGGTCTTGCCAGATTGACCGCCGACATCGCGACAGCCCCGTCGGAATGGAAAACCGTCACGCTGGCCGACGGCAGCCGCTTGACGCTGCGCCATGGCGCCGCCGTCAATGTGCGCATGAACGCCACATCGCGCGAAGTCGAGCTGGTGAGCGGCGAAATGCTTGCCGATGTCGCCCGCGACATCGACCGCCCTTTTCTGGTCACCACCCCGGACGGTCGCATCAGGGCGCTCGGCACGCGTTTCATCGTCTCGCGCCGGACCGGCCAGACCGAACTATTCATGCTGCACTCACGAACAGAAGCACGCGCCTCGGATTTCGCCATCCCGGCGCGGATCGTGTCCGCGGGTCAGGGAGTCCGCATCACGCCGGCGGCGATCGAACCCCTTGACTCCATCCGGCCCAGCGACCTGGAAGCGGACTGGCGGCCGCCCCGGCTCGTCGCGAACGACCGGCCGCTGCCGGAGGTGCTCGATGCGCTGGGCAAATACCGCTGCGGCGGATTGCACTACGACAGGGAGGCGCTGAGCCGCATCAGGGTGTTTGCCGTGCTGCCCCTTGACGACAACGACAAGGCGCTGGATCTCTTGCAGGACAGCTTGCCCGGCTTGCGAGTGAACCGCAGCGTACCATGCTGGACAACCGTCAAGCCCGCCCGGCCAGGCTGAATGTTTTTCTGCGGGACTTCCGCTTTGCGTGTCTGCCGCGTCAATACCAACAAGATCAACCCGAAAGAAGAGTCTGTCCGTCATGCAATTGCCTTCGCGCCGCCCAACCGGCCGCCCCCGCGCCGTATCCCGTATGGCCGCCGCCATTCATTTCGCTTTCGTGCCATTGCTGGGGCTATCCGTGTCCGCGCACGCCGACTCGATTCGTTATTCGGTTCCTCCGGGCCGTCTGGCCGAGGTGCTGAACCAGTTCGCCAACCAGTCGGGGGTCACCCTCGCCATCGACGCCGACACGCTGCGCGGACAAACAAGTCCGGGATTGAACGGCCGCTTTACGATCGACCAGGGCTTCGACACGCTGCTGACCGGCAGCGGTTACACCGTGGCGCGGACCTCGGCCGGCTACATCCTGGTCGCCAGTCCGGGAGCGGGCGGCACACAGCTTCCCGAAGTGAAAGTGATCGCCGTGGCAAAAAACGGAGAGCTGCCCGGGGTTGCGCCGGGCGGCCAGGTCGCCAAGGGCTCGCGGCTGGGCATTCTCGGCAACCGCAGCGTGATGGATACCCCATTCAATACGACCAGCTACACCGCGCGCCTGATGCAGGATCAGCAGGCCCGCACCGTGTCGGATGTGCTGGTCAATGATCCCTCCGTCCGCTTCATGACGCCATCCGGGCATCTCTACGAAAACTATTCGATCCGCGGCTTTGACGTGCTGTCCGGCGAAGTCGCGCTCAACGGCATGTACGGCCTTGCGCCCATGGGCCATGTTCCGACCGAATTCATCGAACGCGTGGAGCTGCTCAAGGGACCCGAGGCGCTGCTGACCGGCATGGCGCCGGACGGCGGGGTCGGCGGCCTGATCAACCTGGTGCCCAAGCGCGCCGGAGACACGCCGCTGACGCGCTGGACGACCCGCTTCACCAGCGGCTCTGAAGTCGGCAACCATCTGGATGTGGCACGCCGCTATGGAGAAAACCAGGCGTTCGGCGTGCGCTTCAACGGCAGTTACCGCGACGGCAAGCAAGGCGTGCAGGATCAGTCCAAGCGCAGCCGCCTTGGCGCGCTGGCCCTCGATTATGCCGGCGAACGCCTGCGCGCATCGCTGGATACCTACTGGAACGTGGAAAGCATGTCGGGCGGCTCGCCGATGATGGCATCGTTCGGTTCCACGAATGTGCCGAAGGCGCCGGATGCCAAAACCAATATCCTGGCGGGCATTCACGGTGAAATGGACAGCACGGCGATCGCCGCGCGGGCCGAGTACGATCTTGGCGATGCGCTGACCGCCTACGCGGGGGCCGGAACGCAACGCTATCGTTATCACGGTTTTCTGAACGGCACGCGCGCCGGCCGCGTCGACGCGCAAGGCGACTATACCGGGGAAACCTATTTCCAGCGCGGTTACACCGATGCCTTGTCCGCCGAAGCCGGCTTGCGTTCGCGCCTGAACACAGGCGGCGTCGGTCATCAATGGGTGGCGGGCGCCACATGGCTCGATCTGGAAAGCGGTGTGGCCGTGGGCTACGGCGACCCTTACGCCTCCAATATCTACCATCCGGCCCGCCCGATTCTCGCCAAGGATCCCGGCGCCGCCCCGAAAACTTCGGCAAGCACGCTTTACAGCCTGAGTCTTGCGGACACCCTGTCCTTCGCCGGCGACCGGGTGCAGTTGACTCTCGGTCTGCGCAACCAGCATATCCGCAGCAAAAGCTACAACGGAAAAACCGGCGCGCAAACGTCGGATTATGACAAGTCCGCGCTGACTCCCGCGCTGGCCGTGGTTGTCAAACCCCGGGACGGCCTCTCGCTGTACGCCAATTACATCGAGGGACTCAGCCGCGGCGACACCGTCAACGACATGGCCGCGCGCAACTATGGGGAGGTTTTCGCGCCGTACAAGACGCGCCAGATGGAAGCTGGCGTGAAGTGGGACAATGGCATGCTGACGCATACCGTGAGCCTGTTCCAGATCACCCGCCCGAGCATGCTCAAGAACTCGGCCACCAATACCTATTCGGCCGATGCCAGGCAGCGTAACCGCGGGCTGGAATGGAATGTGTCCGGCAAAGTTGCCCCGCGGCTTAGCGTACTGGGCGGCATGACCTTTCTGCAGGCCCGCCTCACCAAAACCGCCAACGGGCAGAACGACGGCAAGACGGCCTTCGGTTCGCCCACATGGCAGACGACACTGGGACTCGACTGGGAGACGCCATGGCTCTCCGGCCTCGGCTTGTCGGCCCGGACCATTCATGTCGGCAGGCAATACCTCAATGCCGCGAATACCCAGACGCTCCCCGCCTGGACGCGTCTCGACCTTGGGGCGCGCTACAGCATGACATGGGCTGGCAAGGATGTGATCCTGCGCGCCGGAGTGATCAATGTGGCCAACACGAATGCCTGGGCCGGAACCTATCACGCGGAAGGTTATGCGACCCAAGGCACACCGCGAACCGTCCAGCTGTCGGCCACGGTCGATTTTTGAGACCCCAGGGGTGCCGGCGCTCCGGCGCCCCTTTATGCAGGAGAAACGCATGTACCGGTCGTTTTCACGTACGCTGGCGCTGTCCGGCCTCGCCCTGGCATCCCTGTGCGCTCAGGCGGGCGCCCCCGAGGGAGTCCGGACATTCGAAGGACGGCTCGACAGCGGCCAGAGCCAGCGCCATCCGCTGCCGGTTCAAAGCGGCGATCTGGTGTATGGCAGCCTCGAGGGCCGGGAAATGCGGGTGACATTGCTGGACGCCGACCATGCCCCAGTACGACAACTGGTCAGGGGCCAGGGCGAACGGCAGGAATTCCTGTTCGTCGCCGGAGACCGGCCCCCCTATGCTCTGGAAGTCATGGCGCCGGCGAGCGGCAGCTACGCGCTGCGCATCGACCGGGTGATCGGCAAAACCATGCAGCGGCAACCCGATTCACTGGAAAGCCCGCGGTTGCGGACCTTGCGCGACGATCTGACGCAAGGCAAAGGCAGCGACGGCTTTTGGGAAACGATACAGCGGCAAGGAACACCGCTCGTCGAGCGGGACGGCGTGACACCGCCGCTCAAGAAAGGCGAAGCGCTCGTGACCTTCCTGTGGCGCGGCGCGCGTCATGGCGTACGCCTTTTCGGGTCGCCATCGGGCGATCACGAAGACCTGTTCCGGCTGGGCGACTCCGATGTCTGGTACCGCAGCTACCGCGTGCCGGACAGCACACGCCTGGGCTACCTGCTGGCCCCCGACGTACCGCAACTTGACGCCTCGCCGATGGAGCGCCGCCGGGCGATCCTCGCCACCGCCCAGCGCGACCCGTTCAATACGCGCCATTTTCCCGCGCAGGTGCAGGATCGCTATGACGGCGAATCGGTGCTGGAATTGCCCGACGCACCGCCGCAACGCTGGATCGAACCGGTCAAGGGACAGGCGCAAGGAATACTGGAACGCCATCGCTTCACCAGCCGGCATCTTGGCAACACCCGGGACATCGTCCTTTACCGGCCCGCCGGTTATCGCCCCGGCGCCGCCGGCAATGCCCTGCTCGTGCTGTTCGATGCCGACGAATATCTGGACAAGGTGCCCACTCCCGTCATTCTCGACAACCTGATCGCGGCGGGCAGGATTCCGCCCACCGCCGCGATACTGATCGGCAATCCGACCCGGACGTCGCGTTCGGCGGAACTGCCCCCCAACCCGGCATTCGTGGACTTTCTGGCAAAAGAACTGATGCCATGGGCCAAACAGCACGGGGTGCGGGCGCCGGCCAGACGCACCGTCGTGGCCGGATCCAGTTATGGAGGGCTGGCGGCGGCCTATGCGGGACTGAAGGCGCCGGAATGGTTTGGCAAGGTCTACAGCCAGTCAGGATCGTTCTGGTGGAGTCCCGCCTCGCGCGACACCGAACCGGGATGGCTGACGCGGCGCTATGCCGAGGCGCCTCGACGCCCGGTGGTGTTCCATCTGGAGGCCGGATTGTTCGAGGCCTGGCGCGCAGGACAGATCAGCATCCTCGAGTCGACACGCCAACTGCGTGACGTGCTGCGAGCCAAAGGCTACACCGTATCGCATGCCGAATACGCCAGCGGTCACGACTACCTGCACTGGCGAGGCACGCTGGCGACCGGCTTGACGACCCTGATCGGCCTCCCTCAACGCGACGCGCCGCTGCCGCGAAACATGTCTTCGCGGTAAGCCTCCAGGGTGCCGTCGGTTTTCATGGAGGCGAGTCCATGGTTGAAACGCTTGAGCAAGCGCTCACCTTCCGGGGTCTTGCGCAGCATCAGATGCCCGCTGATGACGCTAAAAGGCATGGGCTCGGCGACCACCAGATCGCGCGAGCCGGGAGGGAACGCCCCGGATGACAGGATCGACCACCCGGAAAACTCGTCCATCGGCAGGATATCGACGCTGCCGCCAAGCAGCTTGCGAAGCGAGCTTTCGTCATCCTGCGACACGGTCACGTTGAGCACTCCCTGGCGGGTCAGCGCCCAGAACTCCGGCGTGTACGTGTAACTGCGCGTCGCGCCGAAACGGAATCCCGACAAGTCGGCAAGGCGACGCCATTTGGGCAGGATCTTGTCCTTGCGGTGAAAGAGCAGCTCCCTGTGCTCCACCAGGACGTCGCTTGGCAGGAAGTCCTTGTCGCGGGCGGGGTCGCGCCCCCAGTAGGAACTGCCCTGAACCGTGCCGTCGCGCAATTCGGCGAGCGCCCGGGTCCAGGGACGGTACTTGAACTTGACGGTGATTCCTTCCCGGCGGAACGCCTCGCGCACCACCCGGTTCACAAAGCCCCCGCCGGGCAGGTTCTCGCCGGTCCATGGCGCATACTCCCCTGTCGAGACCACCACCTCGTCGGCGCCCGCCGGCGCGAAGGCCAGCGCCAGGGCAATTCCAGCCACTCCCCGCCACCTCACACCGCGTCTCCCTGTTTCCGTCGTTTAACCTGTTATAGACGATTATCTTGAAGTCGCGCTGCCACGGTAGAGATCCTCCTTGAAAATGGCCAGGGTACCGTCGGCCTTCATGGACTGCAGACCGGCATTGAAGCGCTTGATCAGGCGCGCGCCCCGCGCATCGCGACGCACCATGAGGTGCCCGTAAATCACGCTGAAAGGCCGGGACTCGGCCGTCACCAGATCGCGGGAACCCGGAGCGAATGCGTTCGAGGCCAGCAGGTTCCAGCCGGCGAATTCGTCCATCGGAAAAATATCGATCCGGCCGGCGAGCATCTTGCGCATACTGCTTTCATCGTCCGCCGACACCTCGATTTTCAGGATCTTGCGCCGCCCCAGACTCCAGAAGGCCTTGGTGTAGGTGTAACTGCGCGTCGCGCCGAAACGGAAGCGCGACAGATCCTCCAGACGACGCCATTTGGGCAGGACCGTGTCCTTGCGGTGGAATAGCAGCTCCCTGTGCTCGGTCAAGGGATCGCTGAGCAGAAAATCCCCGGCCCGCTCCGGATCGTCGGCCCAGAAGGAACTGGCTTCGACCGTGCCATCGCGCAATTCCTCCTTGGCGCGCGCCCAGGGCGAATACTTGAAGCGCACGATCATGCCTTGGCGCCGGAGCGCTTCCCGCACCACGCGATTGACGAAGCCCCCGAACGGAAGTTTCTCCCCCGTCCATGGCGAAAACTCCCCGGTCGAGATCAATATCTCTTCGGCTTGGCCGACATTCGCCGCCAACAGCGCGCACAACATAAAAAGCACCCGGATCCATCGATTCACAGCGCACTCCCCAGCGATGACTAGACCCG
This sequence comes from Paludibacterium paludis, assembly GCF_018802605.1. NCBI lineage: Bacteria > Pseudomonadati > Pseudomonadota > Betaproteobacteria > Neisseriales > Chromobacteriaceae > Paludibacterium > Paludibacterium paludis. The sequence continues at coordinate 3,909,898 of NZ_CP069161.1, forward strand.
TTATAGGCCAGGAAACAGCCCGATCAGGGAATAAAAAATGCGAGGGATGAAGCAGACATGCGGCAGAAAATGGGAAATGCAAAAAGCCCGGTCGCGGGACCGGGCTTTTTTGCTGAATATGGTGGGTCGTGAGTGGCTCGAACACTCGACCTACGGATTAAGAGTCCGCTGCTCTACCAACTGAGCTAACGACCCATATCAGAACTGGCGTTATCCGGGCACGAAGCAACTCATGTGGTGGGTCGTGCGGGATTCGAACCTGCGACCAACGGATTAAAAGTCCGCTGCTCTACCAGCTGAGCTAACGACCCGATGTCTCGTGTCCGCCTGCATGTCAGGGATGTGGTGGGTCGTGAGTGGCTCGAACACTCGACCTACGGATTAAGAGTCCGCTGCTCTACCAACTGAGCTAACGACCCATCTCATGGCGACATACTACCAGAAATCTCTGGTGGTGGGTCGTGCGGGACTCGAACCTGCGACCAACGGATTAAAAGTCCGCTGCTCTACCAACTGAGCTAACGACCCAAGAGAGAGCGCAACTATAAAGAAACCCTCCCCTCTTGTCAACTCCCGTGTCAGAAAGTTTTCAGGGTTCCCGTAAACTTCTACTCTTCGCCGCTGTCCGACAATAATGGAGAGCTTGCAATTACACTGTCCGACACCCATTTCATGTAGGCAGGCAAACCGGCCGCGTCGAAAGCGAGGATTTCCGGCACTTCGTAAGGATGCAGCCGGACAATGGCCGCCTCGAGCGCGGGATACCCCTCGCGAGTGGTCTTGATGAACAAGGTCAACTCGGTGGACTTTTCCAGTCTCCCCTCCCAGCGATAGACTGATTCGCCGGGTGGTTGGATGGCGACGCACGCGGCCAGCCGCGACTCGACCAGCGCTTTTGCCAGGATTTCTGCCGTGTCGCGGTTCGGCACGGTGCACATGACCAACATGACAGACATTTTTAGGACGATACCCGTTTGATGAAAGCGTTCCTGATTCTACTCATGCTTTACCCCTTTGCCGAGATCGCCGCGCTAGTCACGCTGGCTGGCCATATCGGCGGGGGCGGCGTGATGCTCTATATCCTGCTCTCCGCGCTCCTGGGCATCTTCATGCTGCGCAACCAGAAAATCGGTGCGCTGATGACGTTGGGCAGCCTGATGAACAACGGCCCCGAAATATCGCTCTATTCGCTGCTGTGGCCGCTGCGCTATACGCTGGCCGGCGTACTGTTCATCGTCCCCGGCGTCATCAGCGAAATCGCCGCGATCCTGCTGCTGTTGCCGCTCAAGGGGCCGAAGATCGCCATGGCCGCCCGGCCGGCTCCGGTGCAGGCTGACGACATCATCGAAGGGGAATACCATAGGGTGGACGAACCGGCCGACCCGAACCGGCGCCTTCACTGAAGCCCGAGCCGTTCGAGCAGGTCGGAGGTCGGCATGGCCGGTTCGATATCGATGACCTTGTTGCGATTTTTTTCGCCGGACACGAGTCGTACCGAACGGCGCGGAATACCCAGCGAGTCCGCCAGCCAGGTCTGCAACGCCTCGTTGGCCTTGCCATCGACAGGCGGAGCGGCAAGACGGATCTTGAGCGCGCCGCCATGCTCGCCGGCGACTTCGGTCTTGCGTGCGCCGGGCTGAACGTAGAGTGTGAGCCGCAGCGCATCGCCTTTGGGAGTGATCCAGGATTTCATCTAGAGAATTTTAGTATTTTTCCAACAGTCAAACTTTCGGGAGACTTCACATGGATATCGGCATCAACGAACAAGACCGCCAGGAAATCGCAAACGGATTATCCCGTCTTCTCGCCGACACGTACACGCTTTACCTGAAAACCCATAACTTCCACTGGAATGTCACCGGTCCGATGTTCCAGACATTGCACCTGATGTTCGAGCAGCATTACAACGAACTCGCGCTGGCGGTCGACCTCGTGGCCGAGCGCATCCGCGCGCTGGGCCATTACGCGCCAGGCAGCTACGCAGAATACGCGCGGCTCGCGTCCATTCCCGAAGCCAATGGCGTTCCGTCGGCCGAAGACATGATCCGCCAACTGGTGGACGGCCACGAAACCCTGTGCCGCACCGCGCGCAGTATTTTCCCGATCGTGGAAAAGGCATCGGACGAACCGACCGCCGACCTGCTGACCCAACGCCTGCAAGTCCATGAAAAAACCGCCTGGATGCTGCGCAGCCTGTTGGCCCGCTGACGGGGGCGGGGGACGCCGGATTCCCGGCGCCCCATCCCGTGATACACTTGGCGCATGACACCCGTTTCGTCCGGCAGGGTGCTGCTCTGCACCCTTCTCGCTTCGCTTGCGCTGCATGCGCTGCTCCTTTTTGCCGGGCAGCGTCAGGCACCGCGGCGCGCGTCCGAACACACGCTCCCCCTCTCCATCGCGCTGGCTCCGGCCGCGGCCGTTCGAACCGAGCCTGCGCGTAACACACCCGCGGTTCCGGATGGAACGCGCCCGCCCGCCGCGCCCAAGCGCCAGAGCGAAAATCGCCGTCCTCATGCCTCCGCGACCGAGCCTCCGGCGCCCGCGGGCAGCGAAACGCGCCGTACTCCGCCGGCTGACAACTTGCCACTGAACACCGCCAATCTGCTCGAACAGGTGCGCAACCTGCCGTCCGTGAAACACGACATCGCGGCAGGCAGTGTGGCCGTTTACGGAAGCACGGCCACCGGTCCGGTCTGGAACCAGTATGTGGACGACTGGGTTCGCAAGGTCGAACGGCTCGGCGCGCTGAATTTTCCGGAAGAAATCCGCCGGCGCGGCCTGTCCGGCGGACCGCTGCTCAGAGTGGTGCTCAATGCCGACGGCTCGCTTTCCCGGGTGACCATCGTGCGCCATGCGCCGGACCCCCTGCTCGACGAAGCCGCTATCGCCATCGTGCGGATGGCCACGCCCTTCGCGCCATTCCCGGCCGACCCGGCGGGAGCCTTCCGCCAACTGGAAATCGCCCGGCGCTGGACCTTCACCAAAGACAATGCCCTGTCGGCCAGATAGGGCCCACCACGGAATCCCCACTATGTTCGAAGTCAACCGCAGTGTCGCCGTTCTACGCCCCACCACGCTGTTTCATACCTGGCTCACGGCCCTTCCCGGCGGAGCCGGCGCCCCCTCTCTGGATGTTCTGCGCGCCGCCGGCAACGCCATGCTGATTCCGCCCGCCGACGACACCGATGATGCCCGCGGCTTCGTGCTGACGCATTGGGCCGAGTTGTTCGAGGCCGAGCTGGCCGACTGGTGCGAAGACACCGCGGCCTGGCCCGCGGCACGCAGCGAGGCCATGTTCGCGGCCTGGTTCGATATCGATATCCACCCCGTTCTCACCGACCTGGTGAAGGAGCCGCTCGAACGCGAGGCGTTCATTCCGCTCGATCTGGATTCGCTGGGCTGAACCCACACCATAACAATACCGACACCATGAGGAAAACTGTCATGCAGCACACCACTCCCATCAAAGTCCGCGGCTACCATCTCGATCTTTACGGGCACGTCAACAATGCCCGTTATCTGGAATTTCTGGAGGAAGCGCGCTGGACTTTTTTCGAGGACCGCGGCAACCTGCCACGGTTCATGCAAACCGGGCTGGCCTTGGTCGTCGTTAACATTAATATCGACTACAGATACCCGGCTACCATGGGGGATGAACTTATCATCGAGACAACCATCAAATCGGTGGGAACCCGCAGCGGAGTCATCCACCAGCGCATCACCCTGGCGGGACGCGACACGCTGGTCGCAGAAGCCGATGTGACCTTCGTCGTTTACGACGGCAAAGCCAACAAGGCCATCGCCATCGATGGCGAGATCCGCGACCTGCTCGAAAGCATGCAGGCCGTCAACTGAGAGAGAAAACCGTAGAATGAAGAAAATCCTGATCGCGGTGGTGGCGCTGATCGCCATCGGACTGGTGGGCTACACACTGTGGTTCGACAAACCGAAAGCTCCTGACGTCGAATTGACCTCGCTGACCGGCCAGAAAACCTCGCTGTCCGCGCTCAAGGGCAAGATGGTGCTGGTCAATTTCTGGGCGACAAGCTGCCCGGGGTGCGTCGAAGAGATGCCCGAGATCAAGAAAATGCACGAACAGTACGCCGCTCGCGGACTGCAGACGCTGGCCGTGGCGATGAGCTACGATCCGCCCAATTACGTCGAAGCCTTCACCCGCAGCCAGGGCTTGCCGTTCTTCGTGGCGCTGGACAGCGACGGGAAGGTTGCCAAGGCTTTCGGCGATATCCAGCTGGCACCGACCACGTTCCTGATCGACCCGCAAGGGCACATTCTGAAACGCTATGTTGGCGTAATGAATTTCGCGGAAGTGCGTCAGCTGATCGAGGCCAATCTGAAAGGTTGACGCTCCCGGCACACCGGACACTCCGGATCGCGGCGGATTCGCGTTTGGCGTATCCGCCCTTTTTTTGCGTCGAACAAGGTCAACACGCCGGTGGCGGGAGGAATGCCAGCCAGGCACTTGACCGCTTCTACCGCTTGCAGGCCGCCGATCACGCCGACCAGCGGCGACAAGACACCCAGCAGCGCGCACGGCTCATCCTGCGACTCGCCTTCATCCGGAAACACACAGTGGTAGCACGGCGACTCCGCATCCCGCGGATCGAACACCGCCATTTGTCCCTCGAAACGAACCGCCGCGCCGAAGACCAGTGGCACGCCAGCTATAACGCACGCGGCGTTGATGGCATGGCGCGCGGGGAAATTGTCCGTGCAGTCCACCACCAGATCGTGCGCGGCGACAAGGCCGCGCAAGCGCTCGCCGGCCAGCCGTTCGCCAATCACATGAATGCGGCAATCCGGGTTGATCGCTCTCATGCGGCAAGCGGCCGATTCGGCCTTGCCCATGCCCAGGGAGCCTTCGTCATGAACGATCTGCCGCTGCAGATTGGACAGCTCCACCTTGTCGTCGTCGGCAACGCTCAGTTCGCCCACTCCGGCGCTGGCCAGGTACATCAGCACCGGGGAGCCAAGCCCTCCGGCCCCCACCACCAGAGCACGCGCGTTGCGCAGCCGCTCCTGCCCGCCGATATCGATGTCGTCAAGCAGAATGTGCCGGCCGTAGCGCAATAGCTCGCGATCGCTCAGACTCATCCTCGCCGCGTCACTCCTCGACGGTGCGCCGGGAAAACTTGATGCCCAGTTGCTTGAGCTTGCGGTACAGGTGGGTGCGCTCGAGGCCGACCTTCTGCGCAACCCGGCTCATATTGCCGTTCTCGAGGGAAATATGATGCTCGAAGTAGCGGCGTTCCAGCTGCTCGCGCAGCTCCCTCAGGGGCAGATTGAAGTCGAAACCGGTTTCTTCCACCGGCTTCTCGTGGCGGAACTGCGCCAGCACCTTGTTCACCTCGGGCGCATCGATCTCGTCCGACTCGGACGTCAGCGCCAGGCTCTTGATGATGCTGCGCAGCTGTTCGAGGTTGCCCGGCCAGTCGTACTGGCGCAGGGCATTGAGCGCGGCCGTGGTCAGCTTGCGAGCGGGAACCTGCTTGGACTCGACCAGTTCGGTCAGGATCTGCTCGGCGATGAAGATGATGTCTTCGGCGTGTTCGCGCAACGGTGGAATCGGTACGATCACGCTCGACAGCGAAGTGAGCAGCCGGTTGTCGCACTCCGGATCGACCAGTAACTCCTGCAGCGGTCGGCTGCAGGAGCAGATCAGGCGCACGTTGAAGCGGTCGAGTTTGGAGAGCAGGAACAGCAGTCCCTGCTGGATGCGCCGGTTGTACTGGCCGATTTCGGACAGGAACAGAACACCGTTATTGGCCTTCTGCAAGAGTTCGAGCGGCGCGTCGGCCAGCTGTTCGGCTTTCGGCGGCGTGATCCAGGGAGTATTTCCCTGATGGAAAAACCGCGCCACCAATTCGAACCCGGAACCCGATTCGCCGGTCAGCAGCACCGGTGACTTTACCTTGGCGACCCTCTCGAGCTGGCGTTTGAGCTCCTGGATCGGCACGCTCTTGCCCAGCTTGTCGAGGTTGAGCGAGGTATTGGCCTGCATGTCGCCATACTTGAGGGCACGCTGAACCGTGGACAGCAGTTTTTGCAGCGCGATCGGCTTTTCCAGGAAATCGAAGGCGCCGATGCGGGTCGCCTCGACCGCGGTATCGATGCTGGCATGCCCGGACATCATCACCACCGGCATGTTCAATTGTCCAGACTTCGCCCATTCCTTGAGCAAGGTCACGCCATCGCAGTCGGGCATCCAGATATCCAGCAGCACCAGAGCCGGACGGGTCTGGTTGCGCAGCTGCCGCGCGATCTCGGCGTTCTCCGCCAGCGCCACGGTATACCCCTCATCCTGCAGAATTTCCGAGAGCAACTCCCGAATGCCGATTTCATCGTCAACAATCAAAATATCGCTGCTACGCATTAGGCCTCCAGCAATGGCATGGTGAGAAGAATACGCGCGCCACGCTGCCCGGCGTTGGCCAGCGCAATCTGACCGTGATGTTCTTCCACGATCTTTTTCACGACGGCAAGGCCAAGCCCCGTACCTTTGGACTTGTTGGTCACATAGGGTTCGAATGCTCGGGGGAGGATGTCGGACGAAAAGCCCGGACCGTTATCCTCGACGCAAACAATCGCGCTTCTTCCTTCTTGTCGGCTGCTAATTTGAATCATAGGAATGCCAACGTCAAGGACAGCGTCTTGAGCGTTCTGCATCAGATTGTGTAAAACTTGCCTGAGCAAGGCCGCATCCCCCATGATTATCAAAGGCGTATCCGCCAGTTCCATCTTAACAGCCGGGTTGGATTCATACAGCGTCATCACCTCGCGAATCGCTTCGTTCAGATCCAGTCTCGCGAGTTTGGTATGCGGCGTTCGGGCATAGTCGCGGAATGCGTCGACCATGCCTTTCAATGCCGCCACTTGCTTGATGATGGTGTCGGTCGAACGGCGCAACATCTCCGCATCGCCGCTTTCCAGCTTGTCCGACAGCTTCATCGCCAGACGCTCCGCCGACAACTGGATCGGTGTCAACGGATTGCGGATTTCGTGAGCGAGCCGCTTGGCCACCTCGCCCCAGGCCGCGTCGCGCTGAGCGCGCGCAAGCTCGGTAATATCGTCGAACACCAGCACATAACCACTGCTAGAACGATCAGGCAACGGCGCACCCCTTACCAAGAGGGTACGCTCACCTTGCACGGAAGAGAACTCCAGCTGGGTTTGCCAACCGGGATCGGCATTGGTTTCCACCTTCGCGGTAACCGCTTCGATCAGGACATGCAGACTGCCGACGCTGGCCGCCCAGACGGGAAACGGCTGGTGCGCGAGCTCGTCGAAGTCCACCCCGAGAATGCGCGAGGCGCTGATGTTGGAGGCGCGCAGATACCAGCTCGCATCGAAAGCGATCACCCCCGCCGACAGGTTGGCAAGAATGCTTTCCAGGTAAAGCTTGGCCGACTCCAGCTGGTTGCGCTGTTCGTCGGCGACATGGCGGGCGTCCTCCAGCTGCTGGGTCATGCGGTTGAACATGGTCGTCAGTATGCCCAATTCGTCGCGCCGGTACACCGGATGCCTTCGCGAGAAGTCCCCCTGCGCCACGGCGCGCGTGCCGGCGGCGAGCTCCGACAGCGGGGCGGAGAGCCGTTCGGACATGAACAGCGCGAACGCCATCGCGAAGGTCAGCGCCAGCAGGAACGACAGCGCGAGAGTCAGCATGTAGAAGGTTTTCAGGCCATGCCGGTTAAGCAGCAGACCACGGTAATCGGCTCGCGCCTTCTCGATCATGTCCGCATCCCGCGAAATGATTTCGGGCGCATCCTGCAGCACCTGAATCACCCGCATTTCCTGATACACGGTATTGAATCCGAGCGAAACCTTCAAGGTCAGCCTGTTCTGACTGTCGTTCTCGATCGATTCGAGCGGTTGGCGCGGCTTCAGCGAGCGGATCGTTTCCCGCGACGGAGGCTGGGGAAGATGCGAACTCATCCCGGAAGCGAACGCGATCAGCTTGCCCGAGCGGCTGTAGATCGCCACCTCGCGCAGCCCCAATTGCTCGCGCATCCGCTCAAGACGCGACGGCAGCAGCAAATCCGGCAGCCCGTCGACCTCCTCGAGGATCACCCTGCTCTTGCGGCCCACGTCCTGCAAAACGAAGCCCAGCGCGTTCTTGCCCAGTTCGAGCCCGCGGTCCAGCGCCGACTCGACGCGCACGTCGAACCAGCTCTCGATGCTGCTGGTCAGGAACTGCGCGGAAATGGTGAACACCAGCACGCCCGGCACAAGTCCGACCAAGGCGAACATCATCACCATGCGCTGCGTGAGCTTGGCGCCGAACACCCGGGTTTTGACGCGCTGGCGCAGGCGCAGGAGTTGGCGGCCAACCACGCCGAGCAAGGCCAGAAGCAAAAGGGTATTGAAGCCGAAGACCCACCAGTAGTACTCCTCCAGCTTGGAGGCGTTGCCGGTGGCGATGGCGAGCAGGTAGAGAAGGATGGCGGCAAGGGTGGCCGACGCGGTCATCGCGTAACGCATCTCAACCGCCGCCTTTCACATCCAGATTGGTCCAGCTGGAGGCAAGCCCCCAGTCGGGCGACCCCAGCGCATTGAGCTGAAAGGGTTTGGGCAACTCACCGATATCGAGTTCCAGTTTGACCCTGCCGGCGACTTTGTCCGCGGACACGCCGCTGAGCGTTCCGGGCTCGAGGACCCGCCAGCCCTGGATGGCGCCCAGCGCGGCCAGCGCCTTGTCCAGACTCTGGTAATAGGTCGACAGCGAGCCGATGGTGACGCGATAGCGGTTGGTCAGCGGCTGGTAGGACAATTTGAACGCCATCGAGGCGTGAGGATCGAACCACTCCTTGACGCTCAGATAATAGGCGGTGGCCCGCGGCCGGGTCAGTTCGAACTCCAGACGGAAAGAAAGCGGAATACCCTGTGTCAGGGTCTGATACAGGGTATTGGAAAGCTTGACGTTGAACCGGGTACTGACGGACAACTGCCCGTCGACCAGTTCGGCCTCGCTGCGGCTGGCGGATATACCGTCGCTCCATGCGGGCAACGCCGCACAGGCAAGCCAGCCAAGCAGGCTAACGTTTCTCAAGCAACGCGTAATAAAAGCCGTCATGGGCCTCTGTTGGCAACAACTGTTCCTGATAAGTACAGACCGCCTCCGGATGCCGCCCAAGGAAGGCGTCCAGTTGCACCCCGTTTTCCTGCGGGAAAATCGAACACGTAGCGTATAGCATTTTGCCGCCCGTGGCGAGAACCTGCCATAAACCGTCCATGATCACCGCCTGCTGCCGGGCCAACTCCTCGAAATCGCCCGGACGCCTGAGCCACTTGATGTCCGGATGGCGTCGCACCACTCCGCTGGCGCTGCATGGCACGTCCGCGAGAATGCGGTCGAACGGCTCGCCGCTCCAGCGATCCTTGAACTTTCCGGCATCGGCCGCCGCAAGCTCGGCCGACAGGCCGAGGCGGTCAAGGTTTTCCCGCACCCGGCCAAGCCGCGCCGGATCGGCGTCCAGCGCCGTCACCGATACGTCGAAACGCTCCAACATGTGGCAGGTCTTGCCGCCTGGCGCGGCGCAGGCGTCCAGCACGCGCATGCCATCGGCCAGATCCAGGAGCGGCACGGCGCGCTGCGCGCCCAGGTCCTGCACGGACAACTCGCCCTCGGCGAAACCGGGCAAATCGCGCACATTCCTCGGCACATCCAGGGTGATGGCATCCTCTGAGCTCGCCACCGCGCCGATTCCCGCCGCGGCCAGACGGGCGAGGCTGGCCTCGACCGAGCTGCGGCGCCGGTTCACCCGCAGCGTCATCGGCGGATGACCATTGCCGGCCAGCAAGACATCCTGCCATTGTGAGGGATAAGCGCGCCTCATGGCCTTGATCCACCACAACGGATGGTTGTAGCGCGACTCATCGCGCGCTTGCGCCCCCGCGATCAGCGCATCCTTGCGGCGCAGCGCGTTGCGCAGCACCCCGTTGACCAGTCCCTTGAAACGCCCGGCGGCGATGCCGGAAGCGAGTTTGACCGCTTCGTTCACGACCGCGTATTCCGCCGCCCGGGTATGGATAAGCTGAAACAGCGCGACAAGCAGGACGCGCTCGAGCGCGGGTTCGGGCAAGGCGCGGGGCACCAGATCCCGCAGCACATGGATCAGTTCACCCTTGAAGCGCTGCACGCCGTAACTGATATCGAGAAGCGCGCCGCGATCCGACGCGGCAAGGCCGGGGTGGCGCTGCAGGACGCCCGCCAGGGCGTCGGTCAGGGTCTGGCCCGACTCGACGGTCGCGAGAATGTCGGCGGCAAGTGCCTGAATATGGGACATGACGGCTGTTTTCCAAAAAAACCGGCCACAGTTCCGCGAAACCCGGACTGTGGCCAGCGATGAGCAAAATTGCCTGCAATGATACGGCTAGAGGACGCCCCGCGCCATCTCGTTCAATCGTGCGATGCGTTCCTCGGTCTGCGGATGGGTGCGGAACAGATCCCCCATCGAGTTCCCTCCCGAGAGCGGATTGATGATCATCATCTGCGCGGTTTCGGGGTGCGCTTCGGCCGACGGCATCGGCAGCCCCTGCGCGTAATACTCGATCTTGCGCAAGGCGGATGCCAGGGCCAGCGGATCGCCGCTGATCTCCGCCCCGCCGCGATCCGCTTCGAATTCGCGGGTGCGGGAAATGGCCATCTGGATCAGGCTTGCCGCCACCGGAGCCAAAATGGCCACCAGAAGTCCGGCGACCGGATTGACAGGGCGCCCGTCCTCGTCACGGCCGCCGAAGAACATCGCGAAGGTCGCCAGCGACGAAATGGCGCCGGCCATCGTCGCGGTCACCGTGGACAGCAGTGTGTCGCGGTGACGCACGTGGGCCAGCTCGTGCGCCATCACGCCGCGCATCTCGCGGTAGTCCAGCATGCGCATGATGCCGGTGGTCGCCGCCACAGCGGCGTTCTCGGGATCGCGGCCGGTCGCGAAGGCATTGGGCTGGTCCTCATGGATGACAAACACCCGGGGCATCGGCATGCCGGCACGACCGGCGAGCTCGGCGACAAGGCCATAGAATTCGGGCGCGGAAGCGGCATCGACCTCCTGGGCGTTGTACATCCGCAACACCATGCTGTCGGAGTTCCACCACGCGTACACGTTCATCGCGCCGCCGAGCAGCAGCGCGACCAGCATGCCGCCCTTACCGCCGATCAACCCGCCGACCACGACGAACAGCGCCGTGAAGGCCGCCATCAGCATCGCCGTCTTGAGCCAGTTGTCGCTCATCGTTTCACCTCGTCATCAATCGGAAAAACCGGGGATCACACCCCCAGGCGCATACCTGCGGCGACGGGATGCCCGGCCAGAAAATCACGGGCGGGCAAGCGCCGGCCTCCGGCGGCCTGCATGATGGTAAGACGCAAAAGACCGTCGCCGGTTCCCACCACGACGCCATCCGCATCGACCCGCGCCACCAGCCCGGGCTCGCCACGGCCTTCGAGCGCCTCGGCCATCCATACCTTGAGTGGAGCGCCGGCCAGCAGGGTATGGCAGCCGGGCGCCGGGTTGAAGGCGCGCACACGCCGCGCCAGCAGATCCGCCGGCAGGGTCCAGTCGATGCGCCCCTCCTCCTTGCCGACCTTGGCGGCGTAGGTCACGCCTTCTTCCGGCTGCGCCGTGCGGGGCAGCGCATCCAGATCCGCCAGCGCCTCGACGATGGCGCGGGCACCGCTTTGCGCGAGGGCATCGTGCAGGGTGGACGCCGTATCGGCCGGCCCGATGTCAACGGGGTGGGTGCTCAGCATGGCGCCGGTATCGAGTCCGACATCCATCTGCATGATGGTGATGCCGGTCCTCGCGTCGCCGCTTTCGATCGCGCGCTGGATCGGAGCGGCGCCGCGCCAGCGCGGCAGCAGCGACGCGTGGATATTGAGACAGCCGCGCGCCGGCATGGCGAGCACCGCGGCGGGCAGGATCAGGCCGTAGGCCGCCACCACCATCACCTCGGCGCCGACGTCGGCGACCAGCGCCTGGGCTTCCGGCGTCTTGAGCGACAGCGGCTGCTCCACGCGCAGTCCGCGGGACTGCGCCAGCGCCTTGACCGGGCTGGGCGTCAGTTTCATGCCGCGACCGGCCGGGCGGTCGGGCTGGGTCAGCACCAGTGCCACGTCGTGACCGGCATCGAGGATCGCCTCGAGGGCCCGGGCGGCGAATACCGGCGTACCGGCGAAAATCAGTTTCATGGGAATGCCTTGAATTACAGGGTGGCCTTCTCGCGCTTCTTGAGCTTGGCCTTGATGCGGTTCTGCTTGAGTTCGGACAGGTAATCAACGAAAACCTTGCCGTCCAGGTGATCCACCTCGTGCTGCAGGCAGATCGCCAGAAGACCGTCGGCCTCGAGTTCGAACGGCTTGCCGTCGCGGTCTAGCGCGCGCACCTTGACGCGCTCGGCGCGGGTGACCTTGTCGTAGATGCCGGGCACCGACAGGCAGCCCTCCTCATAAACGGTCTGCCCCTCTTTCTCGAAGATTTCGGGATTGACGAAGGCCCGCACCTCGTTGCGCTCCTCGCTCACGTCGATCACGATAACGCGCTCGAGCGAGTCCACTTGCGTGGCGGCAAGGCCGATACCGTGGCAGGAGTACATGGTTTCGATCATGTCGTCGATCAGGGTGCGGATGCGGTCGTCGACTTCGCCGACGGGCTTGGCCACCTTGTGCAGACGCTCGTCGGGGTAATGCAGGATTGTTAGCAGCGCCATGTTGTCGAGATCTCCGAAGTCGTTGCGGCGGCCCCGCACGCGTGCCGACGGGGCCGATTGATGTCATGATTGCGTTTTGCCGATATGGGGGCATTTTCTATGCGTAAAAGCATTATATCGCTAGTCGCGCTCTTTAGCGTCGCGAGCCGGCTTTTCGCCGCCGGTGCGCCACCTCTGGAAAAATGGTCGCCGCGCATTCGGGAGCTGCCGGCCCAAACGGCCGACGCGCCCCCTGCGGACATGGCGACAATGCTCGAGCGCATGGAAGTGCTGGAGCCAACCGGGCTTGATGCCCTGCCCCGCCTCACCGGTAGCGGCGCGGAGGGCGATGTGCTGTTGCGGGGAGGGGAAACCGCTTACGCGCGCGGCGTGCGGGGAGATGGTGTCTGGTACGTCTACCGCGTCCGCGGCGCGCTGAAGGATCCCGCGACGGGCAAGACGCTCGGTATCGCGCTGAACCGGATTGGCGAGGCGCGAGTCGCGGAGGCGGGCGACCCGGCCCGGCTCGCCATCGTCGCCGCGCGCCAGGAGATCCAGCCGGGCGACCGGCTCATGCGCAGTCCGGGCACGGGCGCCCCCGTCACCCGGATAACGGACGCTCCGGACGGCCTCGCCGGCCGCATCGTCGATGTCCACGGCGGCAGTTTCGACGCGGCGCGCTACGCCACGGTCGCCATCAACCTCGGCAGCGAGGCCGGTCTGATTCCCGGACACCGCCTGTCGGTGCCGGGCGAAGACGGCAAGCCGCGCGCCGTGCTCGTGGTTTACCGGGTGTTCGGCAAGGTCTCCTACGCCCTGGTCACCGAGAGCCGCCTCCCTGTCCGGCGAGGCGACAGAATCGTCGCCGGGGAGGCTCTGTGACGCCCGCCGATCACGAAGCCTGGCTGCATCTGGCCTTCACGCGCGACCTGGGCGCCTCGGCCGCGCTCGCCCTGGTCGGCCGCCTCGGATCGGCCCGTCATGCCCTGGATGCGTCGCTGTCCATGCTCGCGCCGCTGATCGGCCATGCCGCGGCCGAGGCCCTGCATCGCCGCGATGCGGGCGGCGAGGTGGACGCGGCGCTCGAATGGGCGCAGCAGGCGGATTGCCATCTGGTATCGCTTGACGACGACGATTATCCGGCCCGGCTCGCCGAAACGGTCGGCCCTCCTCTTGTCATGTTCGCCCGCGGACGGCGCGAATTGCTCGCGCGCCCTTCCCTCGCGATAGTCGGCAGCCGCAATGCCTCCACCGAAGGGGCCGGAACCGCGCAGGACTTCGCCGCCGCGCTCGCCGGTCACGGCTACACCATCGTCAGCGGACTTGCCGAGGGAATCGACACCGCCGCGCACCGCGGCGCCCTGGAACACGAGGCCTCGACGATCGCCGTCACCGGCACGGGCATCGACCGCGTCTACCCGGCGAGCAATCACGCACTGGCCCGCGAGATCGCGGAGCGGGGGCTCGTGCTGAGCGAGCTGCCTTTGGGCAGCAAACCTCTGCAGCATCATTTCCCCAGACGCAACCGCGTCATCGCCGGCATGTCGCAAGGCTGCCTGGTGGTCGAGGCGAGCGTGCGCTCGGGATCGCTGATCACGGCGCGGCTCGCGCTGGAAGCGGGACGGGAGGTGATGGCCATCCCCGGATCCATACACAATCCCCAGGCGCGCGGTTGCCACCGGCTCATCAAGGACGGCGCGAAACTCGTCGAAACCGTGGAGGATGTGATGGCGGAAATCTCCCCGGCGGACCGTTGACAAGGATCCGGATTCCGCTTGCGGGTTGACGGATGCGGCGGTTTACGCGATGCTGCATGCGCCCGCATCGGGAAGGCCGCCCGGCAACCCTGCCGGACCGCTGTTTCCCGGCGCCTCTCGGCCTTGCTGTACAGGCGGCGCGGGTGTCTTGTAAAGTCTGGCCCAATGTTTGACGTTCTCGCTTATCTTTTTGAAGAATACCGCGATCCCGAGGCATGCGAGGACCGCGCCCGCCTGGTGCGTTCGCTGTCTGCCGCAGGCTTCGAGGACGAGGAAATCCAGGATGCCCTGGACTGGCTGTATGGCGTGCTCGACGCCGACGAAGAGGATTTCGCCGGAGCGGACTCGGGCATCGGCATGCGGATCTATACCGAAGAGGAGCAGGACCGGCTGCCGATGGATGTGCGCGGCCTGATCCAGTTTCTCGAGGACAACGGAGCGTTGTCCGGCTCGAGCCGCGAACGGGTGATCGACCGGCTGATGGCGCTGCCGGGCGACATCACCGTGATGGATGCCAAGCTCGTGGCGCTGATTGTGCTGTGGGCGCTCAAGGCGGAGCTTCCGGTGCTGATCGGCGAGGAGCTGATGAACGCCGTGCACGGCGAGCCCACCATGCAGTGACGAACCCGCGCCCGCGCCGTGCCAAGCCGCATCGGCGCAGGTATTGATTATCGATGACGAGAGCGCCTGCTTGCGCTCTTGTTTTATTTGTTGGATACAGGATGTATCAGCCCGGAGTTGCCGGGCCAGGGAATGAAACCACATGCCTTCAAGTCTCCTGATCGTTGAATCGCCATCCAAGGCCAAAACGCTGAAGAAATATCTGGGACAGGACTTCGAGGTCCTGGCTTCCTACGGACACGTGCGCGACCTCGTTCCCAAGAACGGGGCGGTGGATCCGGAAAAAGACTTCGCCATGAAGTACCAGCTGATCCCGAAAAACTCCAAGCACGTGGACGCCATCGCCAAGGCCGTCGCCGAAGCCGACAACATTTACCTCGCAACCGACCCGGACCGCGAAGGCGAGGCGATTTCCTGGCATCTTTTCAAGATCCTGGAAGGCAAGAAACTGCTCAAGGGCAAGCTCACGCAGCGGGTGGTGTTCCATGAGATCACCAAGAACGCGGTGCTCGAAGCCATCGCCAATCCGCGGGAAATCTCCCAGCAACTGGTCGATGCCCAGCAGACCCGCCGCGCGCTCGACTATCTGGTCGGCTTCAACCTGTCGCCGCTCTTATGGAAGAAGATCCGCCGGGGCCTGTCCGCCGGACGTGTGCAAAGCCCGGCCCTGCGCCTCATCTGCGAACGCGAGAACGAAATCCGCGCGTTCGTGGAGCAGGAGTACTGGAGCCTGCACCTGGACAGCCACAAGGGCCGCCAGAAATTCTCGGCGCGCCTGACCCACCTTGGCGGCAAGAAGCTCGAACAGTTCGACATCGCGACCGACGCCGACCATCAGGCGGCGCTCGCCCGTCTGGCGGGCGGAGAAGCCACGGTCACCGCGATCGAAAAGAAAAAGAAAACCCGCAATCCCGCGGCGCCCTTCACCACCTCGACGCTTCAGCAGGAGGGCGTGCGCAAGCTTGGCATGACCACCGACCGCACCATGCGCACGGCCCAGCAGTTGTACGAGGGGATCGATATCGGCCAGGGAACGATCGGTCTGATCACCTACATGCGTACCGACGCCGTCGTGCTGTCCAACGAGGCGCTGACCGAGATTCGCGGCTATATCGAAGGCAACTTCGATGCCGAGTTCCTCCCGAAAAACCCGGTCACCTTCAAGAACAAGTCGAAAAACGCCCAGGAAGCGCACGAAGCGATCCGTCCGACCTCGATCCTGCGCACGCCCGAGTCGGTCAAGCCGTTCCTGACCTCCGACCAGTTCAAGCTTTACGACATGATCTGGAAGCGCACGCTGGCCTGCCAGATGGCTCCGGCGCGTTTTGACACCACGGGCGTCGACATCGCCCTGGGCGAAGGCGTGTTCCGCGCATCGGGCCAGGTGCAGGTTTTCGCGGGATTCCTCGCCGTCTACGAAGAAGATGTGGATGACGCCGAGGACGAGGACAATGCCCGCCTGCCGCTTCTCGAGCAGGGCGATGTCCTGCCGGTCGACAAGCTCTACGGCGACCAGCACTTCACCCAGCCGCCGCCGCGCTTCTCCGAGGCGAGCCTTGTCAAGGCGCTGGAAGAATTCGGCATCGGCCGCCCGTCGACCTACGCCAGCATCATCTCCACGCTGAAGGACCGGGAATACGTCACGCTCGACAAGAAGCGCTTCATGCCGACCGACACCGGCGACATCGTCAACAAATTCCTGACCGAGCACTTCAGCCAGTACGTGGACTACAACTTCACCGCCCGCCTGGAAAACCAGCTGGACGAAATCGCCAGCGGACAACGCGAGTGGGTCCCGGTGATGGACAGCTTCTGGAAAGGCTTTTCGAAGCAGATCACTGAAAAAGAAAGCATTTCGCGCGCGGAAGTCACCACGGAAAGTCTTGACGAAGCCTGCCCGAAGTGCGCCAAGCCGCTGATGATCCGCTTCGGAAAACGCGGCCGTTTTGTCGGATGTTCCGGGTATCCCGAATGCGACTATACGCGCAACATGAATGAAACGGCGGAAAGCGCCGAGGCGGACGAACCGGAAATCGTCGAGGGGCGAACCTGCCCGAACGACGGCGGCCAGCTTGTCATCAAGAAAGGACCGTACGGGAAGTTCATCGGCTGTGCGAACTACCCCAAGTGCAAGCACATCGAGCCGCTGGAAAAACCCCGCGACACCGGCGTGACCTGCCCGGAGTGCAAGACGGGCTCGCTGATCGAACGCAAGAGCCGCTACGGCAAGCTGTTCTACAGCTGCAATACCTATCCGAAATGCAAGTACGCCACGTGGAATCCGCCGGTCGCGGAACCCTGCCCGCAGTGCGGCTGGCCGATCCTGACCATCAAGACCACCAAGCGGCGCGGCACAGAGAAGGTTTGCCCGCAGAAGGAATGCGGCTACAGCGAAGTCATCGCTCCACCGGAAGCCAAAACCGAAGAGTAACACCCGACCAACCCCCGCCGCGCGCGGGGGTTGTGCTTTGCCTTTCCCGCAAAAGACACATTAATTCATGCCATTCGATAATCACTGAAAATATCGGCTGACGCAGGTCAAATCACGACAAAATCATCAACACCCCATTGATTTGATTCGGATTTTTATAAATCGAGTGTGTATACTTGGCCATCAAGACGAGTCACTTTGCTCGCCGCCTTCATCGGGCGGCGTTGTTTTTTGGTACTGCCATGAAGCTGAACAGCCGATTTTTCTTCACCGGAGCCACCGTCATGGCCATCTGCTTTTTCCTCAGCGGGGAATGGCTGATGCTGCCGGTGGCTTTTTTCATTGCCTTTTTCGCGACGATCCTCGCGGATCGCGAACAATTGGCCGAAATGGACGCGTCGACCGCCGCGATGCTCCTTGAAGGACGACAGCGCCCGGTGTTTCCCGCGGAACTGTTCCGCGGCCGTGAACTGCTGTTTTACCGGGCGGGCTGCCCGATCTACCGCTATCTGGTCGCGCGCGACGGATTGTGGCAATTGCTCGGAGAGGATGGAAAAGTCCGTCAGGAAGACGGCATGATTCGCGTCTTCCCCGGCTATGTCTACCAGCGAGTCGAACGCCCGTCAGCCAAATAGCACCAGCGCCCAAACCACGGCAAGATTCAGCAGACCGAGCAGCTGGGCCGCGCTGCCCATGTCCTTGGCCCGCTTGGCCAGCGGATGGCGTTCCAGTGAGGTATGGTCCACCGCGGCCTCGATGGCCGAATTGAGCAATTCGATGATCAGCGTCGCCAAAGAACTGGCCACCAGCATCGCCCGCGCCAGCGGCTCGGCATGGATGAGAAAGGCCATCGGGATCAGGATAATGGCAAGCAGCACCAGCTGTCGGAACGCGTCCTCGTGGCGGAAGGCGGCTTTCATGCCATCGAGCGAATAGCCCAGGGCGTTGATCAGCCGGCGCACGCCGGTTTTGCCCTTGAACGGGCTTTCTTGGGTCGACTTCATTTACATTACCAATGCATCAGGAGCGAAAACCGCTCGCTTCTTCGAGAGCATCCAGATACAGCCCGGCGACATTGAGTCCGGTCTGATCCATGATCTCCCTGAAACAGGTGGGACTCGTCACGTTCACTTCGGTCAGATAATCGCCGATTACGTCGAGGCCGGCCAGTAAAATTCCCCGGCGCATCAACTCCGGCGCCACCGTTTCGGCGATTTCCCGGTCGCGCGCCGATAGCGGTCGCGCCTCGCCACGGCCGCCGGCGGCAAGGTTGCCCCGCGTCTCGCCGGCTTTGGGAATGCGCGCCAGGCAGTAATCGACCGCTTTGCCGCCGATCACCAGAATACGCTTGTCGCCATCCCGGATTTCCGGGATGTAGCGCTGCGCCATGATCGTGCGCGTCTCGCGCTCGGTCATGGTTTCCAGGATGACCGACAGGTTCGGATCATCGGGACGCACCCGGAAAATACTGTCCCCTCCCATGCTGTCCAGCGGCTTGAAGATCACGTCGGAGTGCTGATTGACGAAGGTGCGCAGCCTCGAGGACTTCGAGGTCACCAGCGTCGGGGAAATGAGGTCCGGGAAATTCAGGATGGCGAGTTTCTCGTTGAAATCCCTCAATGCCTGCCCCGCCGTGAATACCTTCACGCCCTGCGTCTCGGCCAGAGAGAACAACTGCGCAGCGTACAGGTACTCCATGTCGAATGGAGGATCCTTGCGCATCACCACGGCCGTGAAGCCGGCCAGCGGCTGCCTCAGCTTTTCCGCGAGCCGGAACCATGCCGGCGTTTCGCCGGTCAGCGTCAGCTGCGCGGCATCCACCAGCACGCGGCCGCCCTCGAAGGTCAAATCGGCGGCGTGCGCATAGGCCAGCGAATGCCCGCGGGCCGCCGCCTCCTCCATCATGGCGAAGGTGGTGTCCTTGTAGAGCTTGAAGTCTTCCAGCGGATCGGCAATAAACAGGATCTTCATCGTTCGTCCTTCCAGCGCCCCGAGCGGGCTCAGTTGAAATCCGGATCCGTCGCTTCCAGCTCCAGCGACGCGGCCAGCAGCGCAAGACGCGCGATGACCCCGTACGCGTAAAAGCGGTTCGGCGGACAGTCGGGCGACCCTTTGCGATCCGGGAGGCAAACGGACTCGAACGACAGCGGCACGAAGTGCATACCCGGCGCGTTGAGGTTTTCATCGATGCCGCGGCCGGTGTGCACGCGATAGAAGCCGCCGACCACGTACCGGTCCATCATGTAGACAACCGGTTCCGCGACCGCTTCGTTGACCGTCTCGAAGGTATGGACGCCTTCCTGCACGATCACCTCGGAAACTTCGAGACCTTCCTTCACCACCGACATCTTGTTGCGCGCCTTGCGGTTCAGGCCGATGACGTCCTCGGGACGCTTCACGCTCATCACGCCCATGCCGTAGGTGCCGGCGTCCGCCTTGACGATGACGAACGGCTCCTCCTTGATATCGTGCTCGCGATATTTCACGCGGATCCGCTCAAGCAGTGTCGACACCGTGTCGGCCAGCGTCTCTTCGCCCTGGCGCGACTGGAAATCCAGTCCGCGGCAGGCGCTGAACATCGGATTGATGGTCCAGGGATCGATATCCAGCAGTCCGGCGAATTCGTTGCAGACCTTGTCGTAGGCTTCGAAATGATTGCTCTTGCGACGTACCGCCCAGCCGGCATGCAACGGCGGCAGAAGATTCTGTTCAAGTCCGCTCAGGGTATCGGGAATTCCGCCGGACAGGTCGTTATTGAGCAGCACGATGCAAGGATCGAAACCGTCGGCGAGCCGGAGTCTGTCGCCTTCGCGCCGTACCGGCTCCAGGGTCAGCACGGCGCCGTTCGCCGCGGTCAGTTCGGTGGGGACGGAGATCTCGGGGTTCAGAGTGCCAAGACGCACATTCAGGCCGGCCTGCTCGAAGATGTGCACCAGCGAGGCGACATTTTGCAGATAGAATGTGTTGCGTGTATGGTTTTCCGGGATGAGCAGCATGCTGCGTGCTTCCGGACAGACCTTCTCCACCCCCGACATCGCCGCCTGCACGGCCAGCGGCAGGAAATCCGGGTTGAGGTTGTTGAACCCGCCCGGGAACAGATTCATGTCGACCGGGGCCAGCTTGAACCCACTGTTGCGCAGGTCGACCGAACCGTAAAACGGCGTGGCGTGATTGTGCCATTCACTGCGGAACCAGTGTTCGATGCGCGGCTGGGCTTCAAGAATACGGCGTTCGAGCTCCAGCAGGGGACCCGTGAGGGCGGTGGCCAGATGAGGAACAGGCATGTCGCTCCCTTCCTGAGGATGGACAGTGTGTAATCCCGCTATGGTGGGGGTGGATCGGCAGAGTTTCAACCCTGCCGGAGTGACGGAATTATGCCAGCGGCCATGGCTCGCCGTAGGAACCGGCGTACAGATCCGTGATGATGTCCCAGTCGAAGAAGTGACTTTGCGGGCCCTGGGCGGTAATCTTGATGGCGCCGAGGATGTTGGCGAGGCGGCCGGTCACGATCCAATCGAGGCCGCGGCTGATGCCGTACAGCAAGCCGGCGCGATAGGCGTCGCCGCAACCGAGCGGATCGAGCGGTTTGTTCGGCATCTGCACGCGCGGAATGTGGTGAACGGTATCCGGCGTATAAATTTCCGAGCCTTTGGAACCCCGGGTCACGATGACCGCGTCCACCATCCCGCGCATGACGTCGACGGTAAGGCCAGCGCGCTCGCGCATCAGCTCGCTCTCGTAATCGTTGAGGGTGACGTAGCTGGCCAGGCCGACCAAACGGTGCAGTTCTTCCGCGCTGAACAGCGGCAGTTCCTGCCCCGGATCGAAAATGAACGGGATGCCGGCGGCGGCCAGCTCTTCGCAATGCTGCACCGATCCGCTATGCCCGGACGGCGCGACGATGGCAAGCTCGATAGGCTCTTCGACATCAGCGATATGATTGATGATGGCATGCGTCATGGCGCCGGGGTGAAGCGCCATGATCTGGTTGGCATCCCGGTCGCTGATGGCGAACAGTTGGGGAGTAAACTCCCCCCGCACCGTGCGCACGTATTTGTCGTTGACCCCGAACCGCTTCAGATGGGCCCGATACGGAGCGAAATCCTCACCGACGGTCGTCATCAGCAAGGGCTCCTCGCCCAGCATGGCCAGATTGTAAGCGATATTGCCGCCACAGCCGCCGAACTCCCGGCGCATGTGTGGCACCAGGAACGTCGTGGAAATCTTGTGTAGCTGATCGGCCAGAATGTGATTCTGGAACCGGTCCTCGAAGGTGAGCAGCGTATCGTAAGCGAGAGACCCGCACACGAGAAGAGACATGCGAACTCCGCATCCAAATCAATCGAGTAGTTTAACATGAAAACAATCGATCGTTCATCTGTCGCTTCACGCAAGCCACGGATATCAATAAGGAATACTTTTCAGGAGCTGACATGATTAACCTTGCAACCCGACTGAAATCGCTGATGCTGGGCGCCATGCTGATGCTGCCGCCAACCGCTTTCGCCGCCACGCCGCTGGATACGGCCTCATTCACCACAGTCTCCGGGCAAAGCGCCAGGGTGAGCGCGGGTCAGGGACGGGTACTGGTCGTTAACTTTTGGGCGACCTGGTGCGGCCCCTGCCGTGAGGAATTGCCGATGCTGGACCGTTTGGCGAAGCCCTGGAAAGGTCAAGGCATCGATGTTGTCGGCATCGCCATGGATACCCGAATTGAAGTCAACAACTACCTGAAGTTCAGCAAGCTTACCCTGCCGGTGCTGATCGGCAACGCGGAGACGCTGAACCTCTCCCGGGCGCTGGGCAATCATCAGGGCGGACTGCCGTTCACCGTGGTGTTCGACCGTCAGGGCAAGCAGGTGGCGACGCTGCTGGGCAAGCTCGATGAAAAAACCATCACGGATACGGTGATGCGCTACCGCTGACGGTCATGCCGCCGAGGGGCCAGAGCACGGCCTCTCGGGTTAATGTCTCCGAAGTTAGCCGGTATGGCGCCTTCGGAACGTCGCCGAACGCTCGCGGAACCAGACTCGGGCTTTGGCGAATCCATGCGATAGTCGGTCAGCGCATCGGCGTTTTTCCCTGTTGCACCGGGCAGCCCGACCTCCTCGAGGACAGTCCGAACGGCCAATGGCTTGCGGTCCCGCGTACGCCGGTCATCGTGCTTGATAGGCCAAGACAATTTCGTCGGATCGTGACGGAATACAACGTTGAACCTTGTGCCATCTTTATATAGCAACTCTTTTTCCTCAGGAAAATTCGATAGGTTATCAATTCTTGCCCCTGTCTTTCCAAACACAACGAAACGGTTATGTCGCTTATCAGAGTGAGTAAATTCGTCCACAACACCAACCTTACGAGCTGTTGAAATAAACCCTGAAAACGCCACCTCATCACCCTCACGCATCTCAAACGGCACTGAATTTTCTCCACGAAACGTCTTTGCCACCTCCGAAGTGGAAAGCTTTTCTATAGCGCGCTTGAGAGCAGTGATCACTCCCTGCTGCTCATAAAGATTCCTTTTGCTATCCTCTCCGATTCCACGCAGGGCATTATTAATTTCCTTATAATGGCTGTCACTGTAGACCCTCACGGCCAAATACTCTTCAAAATCCAGCCGAATTCGTTCATCTTTGCATTCGTTGGAATATTTTTTATATCCTTCAACAGCATTCCGCAAGGAGCCTGAATTTTCATGATAAAAAGAAAGAAATGTCTCTGCTTTATCAAAGAGAAAACTATTTTTCGCGTACCACTCACTGTCCTTGAATGACAGAGTTGGAACCATGTCAGAGGGTTTCATGAGGGACGACCCCGTATTCTTATAATCCGTAGCAATCCCCCTCCCTTCCTGAAGATTACAGCATTCAGGGTTGGCTCCGACCTCGGCAATTCCACAAACAGTCTCGACAACATTATGGACAGCAGTGACAAACTTCAATTTGCCCTGTTGAATTCCTGACGAAATGAGTTTATTAAAACGCTCAAAATTCGCACAATTAGTAAATATATTTAACATGATCAAACACCAAAATTAAATTGTTTTTCCAAAAACCAACCACAAGTAACATTATTAAATATGATCCATAGCAAAACCCGGAATATCAATACAGCGCAATCCTAAAACCAGCTTTCCCATACCGCAAAACACCACTAAATAGATGGCAAAATCTCTTTATCAATGAGTAACAGACCGCGTTTTGCAACACTCGTCTGCATCACCACCCTTCTCGATTTCACTATCTTTTTTCTACATTGCCATTTCTCATAGTATATGCTGATGCAGCAGAAATACTTTCAGAAAACGATTAACTTAGTAACCAGCCTGTCAGTCCGTAAAGAGCACAGAGGCTGCCATTCACTTGTTTAATCGTTCATACCTGCCAACAAGTCACCATTTCACTTTAAAAAGCATCAAGCATGACCGCCCCGCACGAGGCGCTAACGGGAGCGCCACAGAGTGGTATCCAACTGGGGGGCGAAAACGACAACGAAAACAAACTGGAAAAACGGCGGGAAGAGGATCGGCACCGAACGGGCATGCCCGCTTCGCTTGAAACCCGGCAAAAAATCGGGCTTTCTCCCCTATCCGCCGAGCAGGAGCGACACGGGAGGACGTTTCGGCAATTCCAAGGACGTCGCGCCACCTCATCATTGGCAAAAAAAGAGGGAGGAACCAACCGTTCACAGTGTCGGTCAGGGCGAAGCGTGGGTTCACGTTCCGTATCGTGCTTCCAACCCATTCCATAAAACAAACCCCCGTGCCTTGGCAACGGGGGTTTGGATCAGTCCGGCTTAGCGGGCGAACGGATGAATCATATCGCAGCCGCCAGGCGAGCCCCCTGGTCGATCGCGCGCTTGGCATCCAGCTCGGCGGCGACATCCGCGCCGCCGATCAGGTGCACGGTCCTGCCTTGCCCCTCCAGATCCGCGACCAGATCGCGCCGCGGCTCCTGCCCCGCGCAGATCACCACATTATCGACCGGCAGCACACGGCTTTCACCCTTGATGGTGATGTGCAGGCCCGCGTCGTCGATCCTGTCGTAGCTGACGCCCCCGAGCATTTCCACCGACTTCATCTTCAGGCTGGCGCGATGGATCCAGCCGGTGGTCTTGCCCAGCGTTTCGCCCGGTTTGGCGGGCTTGCGCTGCAACAGCCAGATCTTGCGCGGGCTCGGATGCGGCTTGGGACCTTCCTTGACCAGACCGCCACGCGACGCGAGGCTCATGTCCACGCCCCACTCTTCCATGAAGCGCACGGGATCGAGCGAGGTCGGCTCGCCTTCGTGCGCAAGGAACTCGGCCGTATCGAAGCCGATGCCCCCGGCTCCGATGATCGCCACCGATTTGCCCACCGGCTTGCCGTGCTTGAGCACATCAAGATAGGACAGCACTTTGGGGTGATCGATGCCCGGAATCTGCAACGCACGCGGCGTGATGCCGGTCGCCAGCACGATCTCGTCGAAGCCGGCGAGGTCTTCCGCCCCTACCCGGCGGCCCAGTTGCCGCTTCACCCCGGTCGTTTCCAGACGACGGCCGAAATACCGCAGCGTCTCGTAAAACTCCTCCTTGCCCGGAATGCGTTTGGCGACATTGAACTGCCCGCCGATTTCGTTCGCTTCGTCGAACAGGGCGACATCGTGACCGCGTTCGGCGGCGATGCTGGCGAACGCCAGGCCGGCCGGTCCCGCGCCGACAACGGCGATTTTTTTGCGGGTGGCAGCGGGCAGGTAGTTCAACTCGGTTTCGCGGCAAGCGCGCGGATTGACCAGACAGGAGGTGAGTTTTCCCTGAAAAATGTGGTCAAGGCACGCTTGATTGCACCCGATACAGGTATTGATCTCGTCGCCGCGCCCCTGGGCCGCCTTGTTGACGAACTCGGGGTCGGCAAGGAAAGGACGCGCCATGGAGACCATGTCGGCACCGCCGTCGGCGAGCACCGATTCGGCCACCTCCGGTGTGTTGATGCGGTTGGTGGCGACCAGCGGAATACCGACCTCGCCGCGCAGCTTGCGGGTAACCCAGGCGTAACCCGCGCGCGGCACCATGGTCGCGATGGTCGGTACGCGGGCCTCGTGCCAGCCGATGCCGGTATTGATGATGGTGGCGCCCGCCTTTTCAACGGCGCGCGCCAGCGTGACGACCTCGTCCCACTGGCTGCCCTCGCCAACGAGATCGAGCATCGACAGTCGGTAAATGATGATGAAATCCGGTCCAACGGCCTCCCTGACCGCTTTGACGATTTCTATGGGGAAGCGGATGCGGTTTTCGTAACTGCCGCCCCAGCCGTCGGTGCGCTTGTTGGTCTCGGCCGCGATGAACTGGTTGATCAGGTACCCCTCCGAGCCCATCACTTCCACGCCATCGTACCCCGCCTCGCGAGCCAGGCGCGCGCAACGGGCGAAATCGCCGATGGTGCGCCAGATATCCTCTTCGGAAAGCTCGCGCGGACGGTAGAAGTTGATCGGTGCGATCAGCGGCGACGGAGCGACGCACTTCTCCTGAAAACTGTATCGTCCGCTATGCAGGATCTGCAGACAGATCTTGCCGCCCGCGGCGTGCACGGCATCGGTCACCAGGCGGTGATGCGGCACTTCCTCTTCATTGGCGAGCATCGAGGCGCCTTCTGCCACACAGCCTTCCGGGTTGGGGCCGACACCGCCGGTGACGATCAGACCGACACCGCCCGCCGCGCGCTCCGCGTAGAACGCGGCCATCTTTTCAAAGCCCTGGGGGGCTTCTTCCAGGCCGGTATGCATGGAACCCATCAATACCCGGTTTTTCAAGGTGGTAAACCCCAGGTCAAGGGGGGCAAGAAGATGCGGATAAGCGCTCATAGGACTTCCTCGTTCAGGCATGCGGCCAGGTTGGGACGTATACATTGGAATCATTTTGACGATACTTACTAGTAAGTAAGTTGTCAATCCGCATACGGCGTTCCCCACGATGCGCTACACTCTGCCACCTTGGAAACCCATAAAGAAAGCGCTCGCGTATGCGCGGATTGAGCCTGGCGGGAGGCTTCCCTGTTCTCGTTATGAGCCTGCTGGCCTGGATGCGGGAACTGCGCTGGCCCGTACAACTGTATCTTGCGGCAGGCTGCCTGACCTTCATTCTCTACAGCTTCGACAAATGGCGGGCCGTACGGGGAGGACGTCGAGTTCCCGAAACGACGCTGCATCTGATGGAATTGGCCGGAGGCTGGCCCGGCGCGCTCATCGCGCAGCGTCTCTTGCGTCACAAATGCAGCAAATCGCGCTACCAGTGGGTATTCTGGCTGATCGTGGCGGTGCACTACGCCGCGTGGGGGGCGTGGTTCTGGGTGGCGGGACGGTGAGCATCCAGCCACGCGATCAAATCCGCCTCGACGTCTTCCCGATTGGTTTCGTTATGCATCTCGTGCCGACCGCCCGGATAGACCTTGACGGTCACATCGGCCAGGCCAGCCTGCCGGTAGCGGCGCGCCAGTTGGCCCAAACCGAATGCGCCTAGGCTCACCGGATCGCGGCTGCCGGCGAACAGCAGGACCGGACAGCCGGTGTTCAGGCCCCGGCCGGCCTTTTCTTCCCGCTCCATGGCCAGTATCCCCCCGAACAGGTCGGACCATAGCGACGGCGTCGGCGCGAAGCCGCACAGCGCGTCCGCCCTATACCGATCCACTTCGTCCCGATCGCGGCTGAGCCAGTCGACCGGCGTGCGGGCAGGGACAAACCCCAGATTGAAACTGCCGAACACCAGCTTCGCCATGAAAGGACTGGCTACGGCGCTCCGCCCCCCACGCCCGGCCAGCCCGGCCACCGCGCGCATGACGCGCGCCATCGCGGATTGCCGGTATCCGGTGGCGGACAAGACCAGACCGGCCAGCCCCTCGCCCCGGGACAAGAAATGCGCTCTGGCGATGAAGGAGCCCATGCTGTGACCGAACACGAACAGCGGCAGGCCCGGGTTATCGTCCTCCGCCCTGCGGCGCACGTTATCGAGATCGCCCAGGACACGCTGCCACCCATCCTTCACGGCAAAGAGCCCCCGTACTTCGGCTCGCGCGCCGTGACCGCGATGATCATGCGCATAGACCGCATAGCCGGCCTCAACCAGGGTTCGCGCCAGTCGGTCGTAGCGCGCGGCATACTCGCTCATCCCGTGCGATACCAGCACAACACCACGGGCCGGAATGACCGGCATCCAGCGGCAAACCGGAATGGAGCGCCCGTCGGCCGCGGTCAGTTCGAAGGCATCCATGAGGCTCCCTAGCCAAGAATGTATTCAGGTTTGAAATCGGGATTGATCAGCGAGGTCAGGACATGATCGCGCCATTCCCCGTCCAGGAACAGGTAGCGGCTGGCCTTGCCTTCGATGGTGAAGCCAAGCCTCGACAACAGACGCGCGCTGCGATCGTTGTGAGGCTGGTAGTTGGCCTGGATGCGGTGCAGCTTCAAGCGCTGGAACATGAAGTCGTTGGTGGTCTTCAGGGCCTGGCGCATCTGCCCCTTGCCTTCGTGCTTGGCATCGATGCTGTACCCCAGATGGCAGGCCTGGAACACGCCACGCACGATGTTGGAGTAAGAGATGGTGCCGATAACACGGGAAGCGTGCTCCGGATCCAGCAGCAGCAGGCGAACGGCGCGTCCTTCGTCCCAGTCCCGCACCGCTTGCCGGAAACTGGTGATCCAGTACGCTTCGGTATAGTAACTGTCCGAGTGCGCCACGCCCCAGGGAGCGAGGTGGTCGCGGTTTCTCAACTGGAATTCGAGCATGCCCCTTGCCAGCGAGGAACGCGCAAGAACGATTTTGGCATGCGGGGTCGATAATTCGGGGTGAGGCAGCGCCAAGGGGGTCTCCGGTCAATATGTTGTCATACGTCGACCGATTCTAGCCTCAGCGCCGCGCCCGGACAAGACGATCACCCGGCGAGCCGGGTCAGCGCCTCGCGGTACTTGTCGGCGGTTTTCTGGCGCACCTCGGCGGGAACGGAGGGCGCCGGCGGGCGTTTGTCCCAACCGCTGGCCTCAAGCCAGTCGCGTACGAACTGCTTGTCGAAGCTCGGCGGCGTCGTGCCTTCCCGATAACTGTCGGCCGGCCAGAAACGGCTCGAATCCGGCGTCAGCGCCTCATCCATCAAGGTCAGGACACCATGCTCGTCCAGGCCGAACTCGAACTTGGTGTCGCAAATGATGATGCCCCGGCTCAATGCGTAATCACTGGCCGTACGGTACAGGCGAATGGCGGTATCGCGCACCTGTTCGGCAAGTTCCCGGCCGATGCGGCTGGCGCATTCGTCAAAGGAAATGTTCTCGTCGTGATCGCCGACCGCCGCCTTGGTCGACGGGGTGAAAACCGGCTCGGGCAGGCGCGACGACTCCTTGAGTCCCGCCGGCAAGGCGATCCCGCACACCGAACCTGCGCGACAATATTCCTTCCAGCCCGAACCGGCAAGGTAACCGCGCACGATCGCTTCGACCGGCACCGGCGTGAGGCGCTTGGCCACCACGGCGCGCTTTTCGACGAGCGGCAGCTCTTCGGTCGTCACCACCGACGCGACGCGGTCGCCGGTCAGATGGTTGGGCACCACCTCCTTGAGATGATCGAACCAGAAATTGGAAATCGCCGTCAGGATCTCGCCCTTGCCCGGAATCGGTTCGGGCAGGATCACATCGAACGCGGACAGGCGATCGCTCGCCACCATCAGCATGCGTTTTTCGTCGATTTCATACAGATCGCGGACTTTGCCCGAATAGATCTTCTTCAGGCTCGTCAAAGTGGTACCGGACATGAACAGCTTTCCTTCCTTACAGGGTTTCCTTGAGCGCCATGGCCTGCTCCAGCGCGTCGTCGACGGATGAAGCGAGCACGGTGAAGTGTCCCATCTTGCGGCCGGGACGGGCTTGCGCCTTGCCGTACAGATGCAGGTGCGCGTTGGGCGCCTCCATCAGGACATCCCAGCGCGGCTCACCGCCATCGTCCCGCCAGACATCCCCCAGGAGGTTGACCATCACCGCGGGGGACAAGAGATCGGTACGGCCCGGCAACAGGCCGCACATCGCGCGCACCTGCTGCTGGAACTGGTCGGTCAGACAGGCATCCAGGGTGAAATGACCGGAGTTGTGCGGGCGGGGCGCCATTTCGTTGATCACCAGCGAACCATCCTCCAGCACAAAGAACTCCACGGCCAGCACGCCCACATAGTCGAGCGCGTCGGCAAGGCGCCGGGCCATGTCCTGCGCGGCGGCGGCCAGCGTCGCCTCGACCCGGGCCGGCACGATCGACACGTCCAGAATGCCGTTGGCGTGACGGTTTTCCGCCAGGGGGAACACCGCGGTCTGCGCCGCGCTGGTGCGCGTGACGATGGCCGAAATCTCGAGCGCGAGATCGACCCGTTTTTCCAGTACGCACGGCTGGCCGCCCAGATCGGCCCAGGCAGCCCGCGCCTCCTGCGCGGTCGCGACCCGCACCTGACCCTTGCCGTCATAACCAAGCCGCGCCGTCTTGAGGATGCCCGGCAGCCAGGCGGACAGATCGACATTGATGTCGGCCAGGGTGTCGACCACAAGATAGGGCGCCGTCGGCAAGCCCGCGCGGTTGATCCAGGCCTTTTCCTCAATGCGGTTCTGCGCCACGGCCACCGCGTCGCCGGACGGACAGACCCGGGTATGCCGCGCCAGTTCGCGCATGGCGTCGGCGTTGACGTTTTCGAATTCGGTGGTCACCGCCGCGCAGCTGGCACCCAGTTCGGCCAACGCCACGGGATCGTTGTAAGGGGCGCAAAGGTGGGTATCGGCAAAACGCGCGGCCGGCGCGGCCGGGTCAGGGTCGAGCACCGTCACCCGGTACCCCATGGTCTTGGCGGCCACCGTGAACATGCAGCCCAACTGGCCGCCGCCCAGGATGCCGAGCCGCGCGGGAGGAAGAATCGCCGCCATTACTCGACCTCCGGCAGCGTCATGGCGAGAACCGCCTCTTCCTGACGACGGCGGAAATCCGCCAGGGCATCGGCCAGTTCAGGCCGGGAGACCGCCAGCATGGCAAGGGCGAACAGCGCCGCATTGGCCGCGCCCGCCTCACCGATGGCGAAGGTGGCGACCGGGATGCCCTTGGGCATCTGCACAATGGACAGCAGGGAATCCTCGCCGCGCAAATAACGCGATGGCACCGGCACGCCAAGCACGGGAATCGTGGTCTTGGCCGCGAGCATGCCCGGCAAGTGGGCGGCGCCGCCGGCACCGGCAATGATCGCCGAGAGACCGCGCTCGCGCGCCGTTTCGGCATAGTGGAACAACAGGTCCGGTGTGCGATGCGCGGAAACCACCCGCGTTTCGAATGCCACGCTGAACTCCTTGAGCACTCGGGCCGCATGCTGCATGACTTCCCAGTCACTGTTGCTGCCCATCACGATGCCAACTTCGATCATGCCTTTACGCCTTCGGGGGTCATAAAGATGGCATTTTACCCGAAGCGCGCCATGCCCCGGAAACGATTTATGTCTTTACGTAAAGCAAATTCAACGACTTAGCCTGTATCTGGCCGTCATTCTTCATGCCACCAGACGCAAAAAAACCGCGAGGAGCCTTCGCGGTTTTCATTCCGGCGTTCGGGACGTCAGAGGGTTTTCAGCTGTTCTTTCGCCTTGATCGCGGCGGGGCTCTTCGGGTAGAGCTTGATCAGGCGACGGAAAGTGGCGCGGGCGGTGTCGAGCTGATTGAGCGCGCGCTGACACAAACCGATGCTGCGCAACGCATCTGGCGCCCGCGGGTCGTCCGGATGCTGTTCGACGAAGCGACGGTGGATATCGATCGCCGAGTCGTACTGACGCAGACCGGCATGGGCGACGCCCAGCCAGTAGGTCGCCTCGACGGCTTGCGGCGAATCCGGATTCTGGCTGATGAAACGCTGCAGGGCAGGCACCGCGTTGGCGAAATCCTGACTGCGCAACAACTTGAGGGCCTTGTCGAAATCGGGCGCGGCCTGGGCCGTTCCCTGCGCAGCGGCAGGCGGCTGACTGGCGGCCGGAGCGCTGGCGGCCGCCCCTTCCACTTTGCCAAGACGGGCGTCCAGATCGGCGTACAGATCGTTCTGCCGCTTCTGGGTGGTCTGCAGGGTGTAGTTGATGACCTCGTTCTCTCCGCGGAGCTTGGCGATCTCCGCCTTGAGGGCATCCACCTGGCTGACCAGATCGAGCAGCTTGTCGTTGGACAGTTTGCTTTCCATTTCGGAAAGACGGCTGCTGGCCTGCTGGTTCACCTGGTCGATCTGGCGCCGGGTGGCCTCCAGATCGCTGTTGGTCGCGCAACCGGCAAGGGCGGCCAGCATGAGCGCGCTGATGGCGACGCGTTTCATCGTTGTTCTTCTCCCCGAAAAAGACAGATGGCCGGATAGCCTAACCCGGGGTATCCGGCCGTGTCTTCAGCCAACGCTTATTTCTGCTGGTAGACGATGTCGTCGCGACGGTTTTCGGCATAGGCCGCGTCCGAGTTGCCCTCGGCCTTCGGCTTTTCCTTACCGAAGCTGACCGCTTCGAGCTGCTTGTCCTTCACGCCCAGCACTTCCATGGACTTTTTCAGGCTCTCGGCGCGTCGCTGGCCGAGGGCCAGGTTGTATTCACGGCTGCCGCGCGAGTCGGTGTTGCCCTGAATCACGACCTTCTGCTCCGGGTTCGCTTTCAGATAAGCCGCATGCGTGTCGACCAGCGGTTTGAATTCAGGCTTGATGACATTCGAGTCGAAATCGAAATACACGCTGCGCTTGGCCAGCGGGCTGTTCGGGTCATTGAGCGGATCGACCGCCACCTTGCCCTGGTTGGCCGCGTTCTGATCGACAGGGGCGGTCGACTTGGGCGTGGCGTCCACCGGCGCCGTCTTGGCGGTTTCCGGCTTGGTGCTGGCGCAAGCGGCCAGCAGGGTAACCGTCGCAGTGCCCATCAGAAGGTGTTTCCAGTTCATGCTTTCACTCCTCGAAAAAGGGTTCAGGAATTCACGGAGCATTGAACGGGCCCCACGCGGGGTCCTGCACATCTCCGTTGATCACGGCCAGCTTCATCTTGCTGCTGCCATCCACCGTGGCGGCGTACAACACGCTCTTGCCACCGGCTTCACTGGCGTAAAGCACCATGCGGCCATTGGGCGCATAGCTTGGTCGTTCGTTGTCCGGTCCATCCGACAGATAGCGGTCGCCGCCGCCCATCTCCTGGATCACCACCCGGAATTTGCCGCCCTCGCGGCGCACATAGGTAAAGCTCTTGCCATCCGGCGCGACACGTGGCGACACGTTGTACCCGCCGTTCCAGCTTAGCCGCTGCACGGCGCCGCCCTGTGTCGGCACACTGTAAATCTGTGGTCCGCCCGCGCGATCCGAAACGAACAGCAACCGGCCGCCATCGGGTGTGAAGGTCGGTTCGGTGTCGATACCGTCACTGTGAACGACACGGCGCGGCGAACCGCCGGACGCGTTCATCAGGTAAATCTGTGAATTACCCGAGGTCGTCAGCACCACGGCGAGCGTGGAGCCGTCAGGCGACCAGGCAGGCGCCGAATTGCTGCCCTTGAAATTCGCCACGGCGCGCCGCGATCCGGTCGCCAGATCCTGCACCCATACCACGGGTTTCTGGGTCTCGAAGGACACATACGCAAGGTAACGGCCGTTCGGCGACCAGACCGGCGACATGATCGGCTCTTTCGAGCGCAGGATGGTTTGCGCCCGGGCGCCGTCGACATCGGCGATCTGCAGCTGATAACTGCGTCCCGATTTCAGGACATACGCGATGCGGGTATTGAAAATTCCCTTCTGCCCGGTGATCGCCTCATAAATCATGTCGGCGATGGTATGCGCGACTTCGCGCACGCGATCCGGACCGACCGTGAACTGTCCCGCGGTCAACTGCTTGTGCTGGGCGATATCCATCAGGCGGAAGCTGATAGTCATCTGCCCGCCGGGAGCCGCCTCGACCTTGCCGATGGCGATCGACTGCACGCCCTTCGCCTGCCACAGCGGATATTTCAGGTCCGCCGGCTCGAAAGGCACATTGGGCACATCCGCGCCATCCACGAGACGAAACTCGCCCGACAGGGACAGGTCGTTACGTACGACCGGAGTCAGGTTGCCGCCAGCCCGCGCGGTCTCATCCTTGAAAGGCGCGATGGTAATGGCGTGGCGATTGGCGCCACCGCCGATGATGTCGATCACCATTTCCGCCCGCGCCGCCGGCATCGCGGCGGCCAGCATCAGCGCCATGCCGGCGTAGATGAGAGTCCTGAAATTGGCCATGAGTTCCCTCTATCGCAACAAATATCTGATTTGGTTAGTTCATATACGTCTTGCAAGCTATTTCGGACTAAAGCGCAAGGTCAGGCGCCGGTAGTCAGTAAAACTTGCTCCGGCAGGCAATGCCGGAAAAACCTTCGCGTCCCAGATGGCGCGCATCACCGCGTCGTCGTAGGCGCGGTTGCCACTGGACGTCACCAGCTTCACGTCGCGCACTTCCAGGCTGGGCAACAACGTCACCAGGACAATCGCCTGGGGATTGCCCGTCATGTCGGGAGGCATCTGCACCAGCGGCCGGACCTTGGCCTGCACGCGGGAAGCATAGCCGTCGCGCGCACCGTTGCCGCTCGCCGCGCCACCGGCCACGCCATTGGCCGCGCCGGCCTGATCCCGCTTCGCGGTGGCCGGGCGCGTGGTATTGGCACTGTTCAGATCCGCCAAGAGATCGTCGGCCACCGGGTTGTAACGCGGCGCCGTGCGGCTGCCCTTGCCGGACGGCGCCACCGACGGATGCGCCGGCTTCGCCGCCGGCGCGGGATGAGACTCGGGTTTCACCCTGGGCTGGGGCACGGGCTCTGGCACCGGTTTGGGCCGCGGCTCCGGTTTCGGTCTGGGCTTCTCGGAAGGCTTTGACGCCTCGGCTTTGCGCGGCGCGGGCTTGTCTTCGCGGTGCAGATTGACGTCGGCCCTGGGGGTTTCCTCCAGCGGCTCGGGCCGGACATCCGGCTCGGGCGCCGGCGCGACGTTCACGGCGGGTGCGGCGGACGGAGGAGGAGGTGGCGCGCTGCTCCACAATTCGACGGCAACCGGCGCCTCGTCCTGGGGCGCCTTGCGGGTCATGCCGAACCAGATCGCCCCGGCCAGCACCGCCAGATGCAGGAGGACGGAGACGACCAGCGATCCGGACAGACTGTCGCGTCCGCGAGATGCGCTCATCCGTTCGCGCCCTGTTTGACGGTCAGCGCCACGCGCTTGATGCCGGCCTTGTGCAAGAGGTCGGCGACGTGGATCACCTCGGAATACTTGAGATCCTTGTTCGCCGAAATGGCGAAGGCCTGGTCGGGAGAACCCAGCCCCTTGACGATATCGACCAGTTCCTCGGCGGAACCGGCGTTGATCGACTTGTCGGCGGTTTTCACGATGATGTGCGCGCTGTCCTCGATCACCACCTCAACCGGCCGGGCGTCCACATTGCGCGCGCGCGATACACTCGGCACGTCGATCACCCCCGGCGTGAACATGGGAGCGGTCACCATGAAGATAACCAGCAGCACCAGCATCACATCGATGTAGGGCACGACATTCATTTGATTGACCTGGCGGCGGGGACGGCGATTCAGCATGGCGATTTGGGCATTGGGAACTTATCCATCATACACCTTGCACCAGCACGGAATGATGGGGAAATTAATGGGACTGGCATTGACATGAAAAGTTCACCGTTTCATGAGCAGGGTCATGCCATCGCCGATCGGCAGCAGACAGAGCGCGACGCGCTCATCCTTCACCAGGGAGGCATTGAACGCGTGCATGACGTGAACGCCGGGCGGATCGCTTTTGGCCGGGTCAACCACCCGGCCGCCAAGGAACACGTTGTCGATGGCGATGATGCCGCCCGGGCGCACCAGAGTCAGGCATGCCTCATAGTAATCCGGGGTGCCGGGCTTGTCGGCGTCGATGAAGGCCATGTCGAAGCCGGCGGCGCGCCGCTCTTCTCCGATCAGGGTGTCGAGCGTGCGCATGGCGGGCTGAAGCACCAGCCGGATGCGGTCGCGAACACCGGCGCGCTGCCAGTACGTTTCGGCAACACCGGTGAACTCCCGGCTGACATCGCACGCGACCACCTCGCCATCCTGTGGCAGGGCCTGCGCCACGCTCAGGGCGCTGTAACCGGTGAACACACCGATCTCCAGATAGCGGCGCACGCCGGTCAGGCGAGCGAGCCAGGCGAGCAATTGCCCCTGCTCCGGCGCGATCTGCATCTTCGCCATGCGGTGCGTGGCGGTGAATTCGCGCAGTTCGCGCTGAACGGGGGTCTCCGTCACGCCGACCTTGAGCAGGTAGTCGTGAATGGCGGAATCAAAAGAAGGTGAACGGCGAGTCATCGGGTCAAGTCGGGTCCGAAATGCGAAACGCCCGGGTTAGCGGGCGTCGGAGCGGGAAAGCCGGTCTATCAGTCCGGCTGGTATACGTACGGTTTCTGGGCGACACGCGACTCTTTCCAGCGGCGCTGGTCGTCCAGATCGACCTGGCGGTCCCACCAGGTCAGGCGCAATTCGCGGCGCTCGGTCTCCACCTTGGGATTCTCGTCCAGAAACGCGTTCATGAACCGGGTAAAGTCGGATTGGTACATCCTGATCATCCTTTGTGTCCTGTCGGGGGAAGTGTACTGCAAAACGTCCGTCATGGCACGTCAGCAGACGGCTTCCGGTTCCCGTTTGTCGCCATACATCTTGCGGTCCGCGACCGAAAGGAGCTCCTCGATCAGCACACCGTCCTCCGGATAATAGGCCACGCCGATGCTGACGCCCACCCGGATCCGGTGCTCCTCCACTTCGAAGATCTCCTCGATCGAGCCCTTCAGGCGCGCCACCACACGATCGACCTCGCGGTAGGACTCGATGTCCTCGAGCAGCACCACGAATTCGTCGCCACCCAGCCGGGCCACGGTATCCTCGCTGCGCAAGGCCTGCTTCATCCGCGTCGCGATCATCTGCAGAATCCGGTCGCCGACCACATGCCCATACGTGTCGTTCACCGGCTTGAAGCGGTCCAGATCGAGGAACAGTACCGCCAGACGCTTGCCGCTGCGATTGAGCCGCGAAATGGCATGCTGCAGGCGGTCATAAAACAGCCCGCGATTGGCAAGACCGGTCAGGCGATCATGGTTGGCGAGATAAAAAAGCCGCGCTTCGCGTTCCACGCGGCTGCTCAGATAGCGGCGGTAGCTTTCACAGCCGAGCCAGAGCAGCACCATGGTCACCAGCGACAGGGCCGCGCTCATGCCCCATTCGAACAGGCCGATCTGTTTCCAGCCCAACTGCCAGCTCACGCTGAGAATCAGCGGCTGCGCCTCGCTGCCGACCTGGCGGACACGCTCGAGCCTTGGAAAGATGCGCGACTCCAGCCACCCCGATGGCGGCTCCGCCACATTGACGAACCAGCCTTGCGGAGCGCTCGGGGAGAAACGCTTGTGCCACAGCCGCACGGCCATTCCCGGGGGAAGATCACCGACCTGCGACGACAGGGATCCGGTGCGGACCATCATGCCGACAAAATGCCAGGGCATGCCGCCAGCCGAAACATAAGTCGACAAATCGTCGGAAGGACGCACCATCAGATAAGCGGCCCGGCCGTCGGCCCAGTCGAAAGAACGCGACGCCGCGCTGCGCCCGCTTTCGATGGCGTCAAGCAGGGTATCGCGCAAAAAATCATTGGTGGCGATATCGGCGCCCAGCCAGCGCGAGCTGATCCGGTTGGACGGTTCGATGAAGGTGACGGGAAATCCCTCCTCGCTCAACGCGACGGAGCCGGCGGCGCCTTTGCCGTCCTTGTCCAGACCGTGAATCGTGTACATCATGCCGTGCCGCGCCCGGGCTTCTTTGAGAAAGCTGTCGCGCGAAGCGAGCGGCACGCGCTCGATGCGCATCACGGCGATGATCTGGGGGTAGCGCTGCAGGAACTGGCGGACGAACTGACGTTCTTCCTGTCCGCCGTTTTTCATGCCAAGACCGGTGAATGTTGCGTAACTGTCGAGCACAGCTTCATTGACCTGAAGCTTTTGCCCGATGTTTTCGAAGAGCTGCTGGCTGATGCGGGTGAACTCGGTCTGTGCCTCGGACACGGCCCGGCTGGCGAAAGACAGTCCGGTCAGAACCGTCAATACCAGCCATAGCAAGCCGCTGGCGAGATAGACCGATCTCATCTGCATGTGTTACTTGAGCCTAGAGGGAAATATTAAAGAGCATTAATGGTAGAGCATAGCGCATTGTTTGGTTGTTAATTCAAGCCAATTAGGTATTTACACTTAACTTAAATCAAACAACATGGAATGCGGACATCATTGCCAGCCATAGGATAACACAGCTTACAGCCCCCAGTGCGGTTTCCCCGACTTCTCCGTCAGTACACGCCAGGACTGCAGGATCTTCTGGAACTTGTTGTTGGCCGGCGCCACCTCGCGCACCCGCCGCAACAGCTCGGCCGCGCGTCGCATGTGGCTTTCATGCCAGCCGGCATGGTGAACATAGGCCACCGTCGCGTTGGCCAGGTTGAGCATCACCTGCACATTGTCCGGCATGTCCTCGAGCGCCCGGGCGAAACGCTCGATCGCCCCTTCGAAATCGCCGCCCTGGGCGTCGCGCACGGCGCGGTTGTTCAGATCCACCACCGACTGCACATTCGAGGCGATCAGATCGCGGCCGATCTCGCCTCGTCCGACTTCTTCGAACAGATCGCCGAGCGACCCGAGCAGCGCTTCGTCGTCGTGGTGATTGCGCACCAGATCGCACAAGGTGGCGTCCCCGAGGTCATTGCGTTTTTGCGCATAACAGGCGCGGGCGAACTCCATGCGCGAACCAGGATCGGGCGAAGCGGTCATCACCCCGAGACGCTCGTGCGCCCCTTCGAGCAGCGACGCGGCGCGCGCGTGATTGCCGCTGGCTGTCTGCAGCTGGCTGTCCACCACATCGGCCATCCATTCGCCCAGCTCGTTGTAGCGGTAATCCCGGCGCAGGCTGGCCAGCGTGCGCGCCGCCGCGCCGGCCTCGCCCTGCGCCAGTTGCACC
Organism: Paludibacterium paludis; assembly: GCF_018802605.1. Lineage (NCBI taxonomy): Bacteria > Pseudomonadati > Pseudomonadota > Betaproteobacteria > Neisseriales > Chromobacteriaceae > Paludibacterium > Paludibacterium paludis. The sequence continues at coordinate 3,948,447 of NZ_CP069161.1, forward strand.
CGTGCCAACGTGGCGTAATGCGTCGGATGGCGGTGCCAGGTGTACTTGGCGATGTCCAGCACCTGCCGGCTGGCCTGGGCCGCCACGCCCAGATCCTTGTTCATCATCGCCACTTCGGCCAGCTGCTGCTGGCGCCGGATCACCACCGGCGACAGATCGGCGGCGGTCTTGAGCACCGACTGCGCCTGCGGCAGATCGTGGCTCAGCCGGTGCAGGCGCGCCAGCCAATCGTACGCTTCCATCACCCGATCATTGTCGGCGAGCACATCCTCGAACAGCAGCCGCGCCTCCTGGTAGGCCTTCAGGCCGCTGAGCGCCTTGGCCAGCCCCATCTTCGCCCAGGGCACATTTTTCAGGGCGAGCACTTCACTGTACAGGACGCGGGCGGTGTCGTAGTCGCCGATCTTCAGCGACAACGAGCCCTTGAGTTTCATGAAATCCAGCGTGAATTCGCCGCGTTCGCGGATCTTGCGCGTGCAGGTTTCGATCGCCGCGAGGTATTCGTGCTTGAGAATGGCCTCGTCGACCAGCCGGAACGCCGCGCGGCGGCGGATGGCTTTGGCCAGGCGCTGCGACAGCACTTCCCCGGTGAAGGGTTTGAGCAGGTAGTCGTCCGGCGCGAGCTCCGCCGCCGAAATCACCCGCTGGGAACGCCGCTCGCCGGTCACGATCATGAAGACGCAGGACTGCTTGACGAGATTGCGCTCCTTCACTTCCTCGAACAGGTACAGACCGTCGTACCCATTGCCCAGGTCGTAATCACACAGCACCACATCGAACTCGAAACGACTCATTTTCGCGAGGGCGTCGCCGGCCTTGCTCGCGAACTCCACCTTGTCCACGCCGAACGAGGACAGGGTCATCGCCAGCGCCCGCTGCATCTCGGGAACACTGTCGACCACCAGGAACAGTTTGCGCGCAAACGGGTCGGCCGGTTCCTGGGCCGGACGGCGGGCGGGAGCGTCATCGTTCATCGGGGGCGTCCTGTTCCACGAAAAGACCTCATACCGGCGTCAGTTTGGCGAACCGCAGATCCAGCCACTTGAGGCCTTGTTCGGCGAAATTGATCTGCAGCCGCGCATCCTGGCCGCTTCCTTCGGCATTGACCACCACGCCGGTGCCGAAACGCGCATGCGACACGCTCTGCCCAATGGCAAAGCCCGCCAGATCCCTGGCGTGCGATACCGGCATGCCGTCGCCGAGCCACGGCGCTCGCGCCGCCTCGCGCTCGGGAGCCGGGCGGCGACCGGACGACAGCACCCGCAGCAGTTCGGCCGGCACTTCATCAACAAAGCGCGAGCGGATCGGATAGCGGCTCTGGCCATGCAGCATGCGCGACTGGGCGCAGGTCAGGTACAAACGCTGCCGGGCCCGCGTGATGGCGACATACATCAGCCGCCGCTCCTCCTCGAGCCCCTTCTGGTCGTTGAAACTGTTCTCGTGGGGAAACAGTCCTTCCTCGAGGCCCGAGACGAACACGGCGCCGAACTCCAACCCTTTCGCGGAATGCACCGTCATCAGCTGGATCGCGTCCTCGCCGGCCTCGGCCTGATGGTCTCCGGCCTCGAGCGAGGCCGCCGACAGGAACTCGATCAGCGCCTGCGACGGATCGTCGGCCATGAAACCGGCGGCGGCATTGATCAGTTCGTCAAGGTTGGCCAGCCGCTCTTCACCTTCTTTGCGATCGGCTTCATACATGTCGCGCAACCCGGAATGATCGATGACGAGGCTCACGGTTTCCGCCAGGGTCAGCCCCTCGGCTTTGCGACGCAGATCCTCGACGAGCAGCACGAAGCGCCCCAGCGCCGCGGCGGACCGGCCGCCTCCGGCGCCGCAAGCGGCGCGCCACAACGGAACACCCTGCTCGCGCGACGCCAGCTGAAGGTTTTCCACGGTGCGGGCGCCAATGCCGCGCGCCGGCACATTGATGACCCGCAACAGCGCGTTGTCGTCTTCCGGATTGGCGACCAGCCTCAGATAGGCGAGCGCGTGCTTGATCTCCTGACGCTCGAAAAAGCGCAGCCCCCCGTAGATCCGGTAAGGCAACCCGGCATTCACCAGCGCGTGTTCGAGCGCGCGCGACTGGGCGTTGGAGCGGTACAGCACCGCCATGTCCGCCAGATCGAAGCCTTCGCGCTTGAGGGTGCGGGCCTCCTCCACGATGAACTCGGCCTCGTCGCCATCCGACCAGGCCTCGTAAAGCCGGATCGGCTCCCCGTCACCGGCGTCGGTCCACAGATTTTTGCCAAGACGGCCGTCATTGCGTTCGATCAGCGCATTGGCCGCCTTGAGGATGGTGCCCATCGAACGGTAGTTCTGTTCGAGCCGCACCGGCTCAGCAACGGAAAAGTCCGACAACAGCGCCCGCATATTGCCGACATCCGCGCCACGGAAGGCGTAGATCGACTGATCGTCGTCGCCCACCGCGAACAGATTCGCGTGCCTGCCCGCCATCAGCTTGAGCCAGGCGTACTGCAAGCGGTTGGTATCCTGGAACTCGTCGACCAGGATATAGCGGAACCGCTCGCTGTAATGTTCGCGCAGCGCGGCGTTGGCGCTGAGCACCTCGAAGCTGCGCAACAGCAGCTCGGCGAAATCGCACACCCCCTCCCGCCGGCACTGGGCGTCGTAGGCGGCATACAGCTCGATCAGCTTGCGGGTGTAGGCGTCGTGCGCGGAGAGCTTGTCGGCGCGCAGGCCGGATTCCTTGTTGCCGTTGATGAAGTTCTGCACGGCGCGCGGCGGAAACTTCTCTTCGGACACCTCGAGGCTTTTCAGCAGCCGCTTGATCAACGCCTGCTGGTCCTGGGTATCGAGAATCTGGAAGGTCGCGGGCAGACCGGCGTCGCGGTGATGGATGCGCAAGAAGCGGTTGCACAGGCCATGGAAGGTGCCGATCCACATGGCGCGGACATTGACAGGCACCATGGCCGACAGACGGGTCTGCATTTCGCGCGCGGCCTTGTTGGTGAAGGTCACGGCGAGCACGCCCGCCGGGCTCGCCTGTCCGGTGGACAACAGCCAGGCGATGCGGGTGGTCAGCACGCGGGTCTTGCCGCTGCCGGCTCCGGCGAGAACCAGCGCGGAGCGGGCGGGCCAGGTGACGGCGCGCAGTTGTTCGGTATTCAGACCGTCAAGCAGATCGGCACTCATGGGGCGGGACACGGTTTCATCAAAACTCCGATTCTACATCAGGCGGCGGATCCCCCGCGCCCCGCGTTGCGCGCTTTACCTCTTCACGCCCAGTTCGCGCAGCCGTTCGTCCAGGTAGGCGCGGGCGGTGTAGCGTTCGGAGAGCACCACCTCGTCGCGCGGATGCAGAAACAGGGGCAACGACACGCGCGAGCGCCGGGCGGAATCGCCGGCCGGATTGACCACGCGATGGATAGTGGAAGGATAGTAGCCTCGCGACGCTTCTTGCAGCATATCGCCGGTATTGATGATCAGCATGCCGAAGTCGCAAGGCACGTCGATCCATTCCCCGTTCTTGCCCTGCACCTGCAATCCCGGCTCGTTGGCCGCCGGCAAAATGGTCAGCAGATTGATATCGCCATGGGGAGCGGCGCGCAGCGCGCCGTCCGGCTCCGCTCCGGTCAGCGGCGGATAGCGCAGCACCCGCAGCAGCGTTTTGGCGCTGTCGCGGATCATTTCCGACAGCGGCTTGCTGTAGGACGCGGCGATCTGCGCCGGAGTGTGGCGTTCGACCCAAGACAGCAATTCGGCGGCCAGGGCATTGGCCGATGCGTAATAGGCCAGCGCATCCTCCCTAAGAGCGGGCGGAATGCGCCCCCACGGGTAAACGTGGAAAAACTCTTTGATGTCCTTCTGGGCAAAGCCCTTGGCGGTTTCGGAAATTCCGGTGGAAAAATAGCCGTCCTGGGTCTCGACCCGGAAGGCGTAATCGTGTTTTTCTTCTCTGTCGAAAAACGCCAGCCAGTCCCGATAGATCGACTCGACCAAAGGCTGGCTCAGCGGATGGTTCACCAGCACGCCGAATCCGGTTTCGTGCAACGAGCGGGTGAACCGCTCCGCCGCATCCGGTGCGCGGTAATCAACGACTTTGACTTGCATGCCAGGGCTCCTCTCTCATGTGTTTGCGCGCGCCAGTGTAACCACCGCTTACCCGGAATGCCAGTCGGCATTCCATCATTCCGATGCCATATTGATGGAATTTTTATGCAATTGGGGCAATGCTTTTCACCATGCGGCGCCGGTCTTCGCTGAGCGGCGCACAAGCGCCGGATCGCGAAGGTCCGGTGACGGTCACAGGAAAGGGGATCATGGACGAACTGCTGGCGGCCCTGGTGGCCGTGCTGATTTTTCTTGTCGTGTATCTGCAGATCCGCGTCGGTCAGCTGGCGCGCCGCGCCAGAAAAACCAACCGGTTGCTTGCCGAACTGATCGCGCGGACAAAGGTAGGCGGCGCCTCCGCGGCGGATGCGGAAACACAACCGGAGGCGCTCGGACTGGAGGCCGCCGAAGAGGTGCTCGACCGTCTTCGCGCCCCGCTTTCCACCCGAGAAACCGGCCGTCGCGGGGATGCGACCTAGACGCGCTGATCCATATCGAGGGCCGGCGTGCAACCGGCATCGGTCTGGCTGACCACCCGCGCCGGCACGCCGGCCACCGTGGAGTGCGGCGGAACGTCTTCCAGCACCACGCTGCCCGCGCCCACCTTGGCGCAGGTGCCGACCCGGATATTGCCGAGAATCGACGCGCCCGCGCCGATCATCACACCATCGGCGATCTTGGGATGCCGGTCGCCACGCTCCTTGCCCGATCCGCCAAGTGTCACGCCGTGCAAAATCGATACGTTATTGCCGATCACCGCCGTTTCGCCGACCACCACGCCGGTGCCGTGATCGAGCATCACACCATGGCCAAGCCGCGCGGCCGGATGGATATCCGCCCCGGTGACTTCCGAAATGCGGTTCTGCAGGAACAGCGCCAGAGTGCGCCGCCCGTTTTTCCACAGCCAGTGGGTGATGCGCTGGCTCTGGATGGCATGGAAACCCTTGAAATACAACAATGGCGTCGCGTAGGAATCGCAGGCGGGGTCACGGTCGAAACAGGCGCGGATATCGGCGCGCATCGCCTCCCCGAGCAGCGGGTCGGCGGCCAGCGCCTCGCAGAACAGCTCCATCAGCGCTCTGGCGTCCATCACGGGACTCGCCAGTTTGCTCGACAGATGAAACGCCAGCACATCGTCGAGCGTGCCATGGCGCAATACTGTCATATGCAAAAAACTCGCCAGCAACGGCTCGGCCTGCGCGGCCTCGTAGGCTTCGGCGAGAATCGCGGACCACAGCGGGTCGGCAACGGACTCAGACATCGGAACTCCAGATCTCACAGCAGTACGACATCGAACTGCTCTTGGGAATACGTGGTCTCCACCGACAGGGAAACCGGTTTGCCGATAAAATCGACCAGCATGGCAAGACTTTGCGACTCTTCATCGAGGAACATGTCGATCACCGGCTGGGCGGCCAGAATACGGAACCCTCTCGCGTCGAACTGGCGCGCCTCGCGCACGATCTCGCGCTGGATTTCGTAGCAGACGGTTTGCGGCGTCTTGATCTCGCCGCGCCCCTGGCATTGCGGACAGCTTTCGCACAGCACGTGGGCCAGGCTCTCGCGGGTGCGCTTGCGGGTGATCTCGACAAGGCCGAGGCTTGTGAAACCGTTCAGCGTCACGCGCGTGCGGTCGCGCGCCAGCGATTTGGCCAGCTCGTTGAGCACCAGTTGGCGGTGCTCTTCGTTTTCCATGTCGATGAAATCGACGATGATGATGCCGCCCAGATTGCGCAGGCGCAGCTGGCGCGCCAGCGCGTGGGTCGCTTCCAGGTTGGTCTTGAAAATGGTCTCGTCGAAATTGCGGTTGCCGACGAAACCGCCGGTGTTCACATCGATGGTGGTCATCGCCTCGGTCTGATCGATGATCAGATAGCCGCCGAACTTGAGATTGACGCGGCGCGCCAGCGCGCGGTCGATTTCCGCCTCGATGCCGTGCAACTCAAAGAGCGGCCGCTCGCCGCTGTATCGCTCGATCTTGTTCACCGCCGCCGTCACGTATTGTTCGGCGAACTCCACCATCCGGCTGTAGTTTTCCGTGGAGTCGACGATCACGTTGACGGTCGATTCGCTCACCATGTCGCGCAGCACCCTCACCGACAGCGGCAGGTCTTCGTAGAGCAGGGACTGGGCGGGCAGCGACACGGACTTCTGGCGAATGTCGGTCCACAGTTTCGACAGGTACAGGATATCGGCGGCCAGCGCGGCATCCGACGCGGTTTCGGCGCTGGTGCGGATGATATAGCCGTGCGGCTCGCCTGGCGGCAGCAGTTTTTCAAGCCGCTGCTTGAGAGAGAGGCGTTCGGTCTCGTTCTCGATTTTCTGCGAGATACCGATATGTTCTTCTTGCGGCAAGTGAACGAGGAAACGCCCCGCCAGACTGATCTGGGTACTCAGGCGCGCGCCCTTGGTGCCGATCGGATCCTTGATGACCTGCACGAGGATGGTCTGACCTTCGAACAGCATGTTTTCGATGCGTTGCGGTTCGCTCGGATGCTGGCGCTGTTCGAGGACATCGGCGATATGCAGGAAGGCCGCGCGTTCCAGACCGATTTCGATGAAGGCCGACTGCATGCCGGGCAGCACGCGCTTGACGCGGCCAAGGTAGATGTTGCCCACGATGCCGCGGCTCGCGGCGCGCTCGATGTGCAACTCCTGGACGATGGCGTCTTCGAGGACCGCGACCCGGGTTTCCTGCGGGGTGATGTTGACGAGAATCTGCTCTTTGTGACGCACCACGTCACGGGGCAAAACGATCGGCTGCTGCAGCACGGAGCCCCCCTTCACGGGAAAACGTACCCGAATTCGGACAACAATGCGGCGGTCTCGCAAAGCGGAAGGCCGACCACGCCGGTGAAGCTGCCGTTCAGGCGGGTGACGAACACCGCCGCCCGCCCCTGGATGCCATAGGCGCCGGCCTTGCCGAACGGTTCGCCCGAATCGATGTAACGCTGGATTTCCTCATCGCTCAGCGGTTTGAAGGTGACATCCGTCACCGAGGTTCGCACGCTGACCGTGTCGCCGCGGCGCACCGCCACGGCGGTGATGGCCTGATGGGTCTTGCCGGAAAACGCGCGAAGCATGCGGCGCGCATCAGCCTCATCCTCGGGTTTGCCGAAAATTTCGCCGTCCAGCACCACGGTCGTATCGGCCGCCAGCAGTGTGCGCTCGGGCAAACCGCAGGAAACCACGACGCCCCACCCGGCGGCCGCCTTCGCCACGGCAAGGCGCTCGGTATAGATCACTCCGTCCTCGCCAGGCAGAACCGACTCGTCGATATCGGCATGGATACGTTCGAAATGCAGGCCAAGCTGTGTCAGCAATTCTCGCCGGCGCGGGCTGCCGGAGGCCAGGTAGAGGGTGTCGTTCTCGGTCATGTTTCGCGGCAATCTGTCTTGTAATGCGTCTAGATTACCAGAGGCGGGGGGGCTTGGACTATGGCATCGGCGACAAGCGGGGCGCGCGGCACGCCCAAAAAGAGCGCGCCGGCCCGCCCGGAAAGCCTGTCCTACGACTTTGGCAACGGAGGAATCAGTCCCTGCTTGGCCAGGGTTTCGGTCACCACACTGGAAAAATCGTTGATGATGCGTTTGACGTCTTCCGGATCGGTCGACTCGGTGGTACCCGACCACAGCAGCTTGCCGTCCTTGCCGGACCAGAGGTTGGTTTCCATCACCGCGACCTTGTAGGTGGACACCGTGTCGTAATTCACCCAGACGTCGTGGTAATAGCCGTAAAAACCCATATAGGGCGCGGGCCAGGGGTTGCTGCGCACTTGCTCGCGCGAATCGACGCGCACCACTCGGGTGACCAGGATGCCGTCGACACCACTGTCGGCGATGATTTTCTTGAGTTTATCCTGATCGGCCTCGCCCAGTTCGGGATGCACGGAATACATCGGCACCGCTTTCACCCCGGCGCGGGCCAGCGCCGCGGAAAACGTATCCTCGAAAGCGCGTCGCGGTCCTTCTTCCTTGGAAATACCCATCACCAGAACTTGTTTCATCATGGCATGGCCGGTGGCCCCGGAGGGGGTCCACTCGTGTACGACCCGGGTCGTGGAGCAAGCGGCAAGCACGAGCACCGCAGCGGCGGCCATCGTGCGCAGGATCATGCGTCGGAACATGGCGGAACTCCTGACTGATGTTGAACTGACACTTAGAAGAGTATTACCAGCACACAAAAAATGCCACGACTGGCGTGGCATTTTTGTTAAGCGGCTTGACCGGCTCCGAAGCTCAGTCCAAACGTCCGTGGCACTGCTTGTAGCGCTTGCCGCTGCCGCACGGGCACGGATCGTTGCGGCCGACACGCAAGCCCTGCCCTGCCAGCGCTTCGGGCGAGAGGGGGTTCTCTCCGTCAGGCAGCGCAGACCCCGGATCGGCATGGCGCAATTCCATGGCGGGAACCTGATGGGGCTCGACCGCGTCAACATCGTCCTGACTGCGGATCTGCACGGTCATCAGCACATTCACCACACTGCGCTTGATGCGCTCGAGCATGTCGGCGAACAGCTCGAAGGCTTCGCGCTTGTACTCCTGCTTGGGGTTTTTCTGCGCGTAACCGCGCAGATGAATACCCTGACGCAGGTGATCCATCGACGCCAGATGCTCGCGCCAGTGGTTGTCCAGCATCTGCAGCACCAGAGAGCGCTCGAACTGGCGCATCACGTCCGCTCCGGCCACGGCAACCTTGGCTTCATAAGACGCGACCGACAGCGCCACGATACGGTCCCGGATGTCCGGGATGTCGAGATTCGGCTCGTCCTTGAGCCAAGTGGAAACATCGGCTTCCAGCAGGTACTCGGCGGCAAGAACCTTTTCCAGTCCGGCGATGTCCCACTGCTCTTCCATCGAGTCGGGCGGAATGTGCAGATCGACGAGGTCGCCGATCACGCCTTCGCGCATATTGGCGATGATGTCGCTGACATCGTCCTCGGCCAGGATCTCGTTGCGCTGGGCATAGATCACCTTGCGCTGGTCGTTGGCCACATCATCGTATTCGAGCAGTTGCTTGCGGATGTCGAAATTGCGGCCTTCGACCTTGCGTTGCGCGTTTTCGATCGAGCGGGTGACCCATGCGTGCTCGATGGCCTCGCCTTCCGGCATTTTCAGGCGGTCCATGATGGACGCGACGCGATCCGATGCGAAAATCCGCAGCAGGGGATCTTCGAGCGACAGGTAAAAGCGCGAGGAACCCGGGTCGCCCTGCCGGCCGGAACGGCCACGCAGCTGATTGTCGATACGGCGCGACTCGTGACGCTCGGTGCCGATGATATGCAGGCCGCCGGCGGCCAGCACGGTTTCGTGGCGGCCCTTCCATTCGGCGCGCACCGCTTCGATGCGCGACGCGCGTGTCGCCTCATCCAGCGACTCGTCCGCCTCGATGGCGCGGATTTCCGGTTCGGGATTGCCGCCGAGCACGATATCGGTACCGCGGCCGGCCATGTTGGTGGCGACCGTGATCATCGACGGACGGCCCGCCTGGACCACGATGTCCGCTTCGCGGGCATGTTCCTTGGCATTGAGCACATTGTGCGGCAACCCGGCTTCGGTCAGGAGGGACGCCATCAACTCGGAATTCTCGATCGACGTGGTGCCGACCAGCACGGGCTGGCCGCGCTCGTGGCAATCCTTGATGTCGGCGATGATGGCGTTGTACTTCTCCCTGGCGGTGCGATAGACCTTGTCCTGCGCATCCTTGCGGATCATCGGTTTGTTGGTCGGGATCACCACGGTTTCCAGGCCGTAGATCTGCTGGAATTCGTAAGCCTCGGTATCGGCCGTGCCGGTCATCCCCGCCAGCTTGCCGTAAAGACGGAAGTAGTTCTGGAAGGTGATGGTGGCCAGCGTCTGGTTCTCGCGGTTCACCTCGACGCCTTCCTTGGCCTCGACGGCCTGGTGCAGGCCTTCGGACCAGCGGCGGCCCGGCATCAGGCGTCCGGTGAATTCGTCGACGATGATCACTTCGCCATCCTGAACCACATAGTGCTGATCCAGATGGAACAGGGCATGGGCGCGCAGGGCGGCCATCAGGTGGTGCATCAGGGTGATGTTGGCGGCCGAGTAGAGGCTGTCGCCTTCGCGCAGCATGCCCTGCTGCTGCAGGATGGTCTCGCAGTGCTCGTGACCGGTTTCGGACAGCAGCACGGTATGGGCCTTCTCATCGACCCAGTAATCGCCCGGACCGTCCTCGGCCTGCTGGCGCACCAGCAGGCTCGGCACCACATTCATGCGGCGGTAGGTGTCGACGTTGTCTTCGGCCGGGCCGGAAATGATCAACGGAGTGCGGGCCTCGTCGATGAGGATGGAGTCGACCTCGTCGACCACCGCGAAGGCCAGCTTGCGCTGCACTTTCTCGCCGGTGGAGAACACCATGTTGTCGCGCAGGTAGTCGAAGCCGAACTCGTTGTTGGTGCCATAGGTGATATCGGACCCGTAGGCGATCTGCTTCTCGTCATGCGGCATCTGGCTGAGGTTGACGCCCACGGTCAGGCCGAGGAAGTTGTACAGCTTGCCCATGATGCCCGCGTCGCGGCTGGCCAGGTAGTCGTTCACGGTGATGACGTGCACGCCGTCGCCGCTGAGCGCGTTGAGATAAACGGCCAGGGTCGCGACCAGGGTCTTGCCCTCGCCGGTGCGCATTTCGGCGATCTTGCCGTTATGCAGCGTCATGCCGCCGATCAGCTGCACATCGAAGTGCCGCATGCCGAGTACCCGGCGGGATGCCTCGCGGCAGACGGCGAAGGCTTCGGGCAGGAGGTCGTCGAGCGTTTCGCCCTTGCCAAGACGATCGCGGAACTCGGCGGTCTTGCCGGCCAGCGCCTCATCGGACAGCGAGCGCATACCATCTTCCAGCGCGTTGATGCGCGCGACAACCTGGCGATACTGCTTCAGCAGGCGGTCGTTGCGGCTGCCGAATACTTTCTTGAGAAGCGTGGAAATCATCTATCGGATCCAGAGGGCCCGCGGGCCGGGAAAAATGCTGTCAATACTATCACATTCGCTGTCAAGGGTATTGGGGCAGATTAATCCGAAATCAAGTGGCCCTGACAAATAGCGGTTCACCTGTCCTTTTTAGAGCATCCACTCTTTTCCGGCAGGAAATGTGTCATATTGATGACATGCGCATCATTCAAACTGTCGTTCGTTTGGCGCGCCGCGCAAAGCATAACCATAACAATCTTTCCTGCAAAATACTGTGACTCAATCAAGGGCTAAACCATCATGAACCGTCGTCAGTTCATCCAAATGGGCAGTTTTCTTTCCGTGACCGCCGCGACCCTGGGCCTTTCCGCCTGCGGAGGCGGAGGAGGGGGCGGCAACAGCGGCGCATCGGACGGAGCCTTCGGCCAGGGCGTCGCCTCGGCCGACCCGAAGCCGGACAGCATCATCCTCTGGACCCGCTGCGCGCCGCTGTCCGGCGCCCCGGACAGCGTTACCCTGGCGCTGGATGTCTCCACCACCGCCGACTTCGCCAATCTCGTGGTCAGCCAGCCGCTGACCGCTCTCGCCGCCTGGGACTACACCGTCCGCAACAAGGTCACCAATCTCAAGCCGTCGACCACCTACTACTACCGTTTCCGCTCGGGCGGAGCAACGAGTCCCGTCGGCCGCACCAAAACGGCGCCGGCCGCCGGTACGCCGGTGTCGCAGTTGAAGTTCGCCTTCATCACCTGTCAGGACTGGAGCGTCAACCACTGGGCCGCCTTCGACGAGCTGGTCAACCAGGATCTCGATTTCATTGTCCACCTCGGCGATTACATCTACGAGACAGTCGGCGCCGGATTCCAGAGCTCCGGCGGCGAAACCCGCCATACGACGCTGAGGTTGCCCGAAGGCAAGCCGGCCGCCAAGGGCGGTTTCTACGCCTCTTCCGTCAACGATTACCGCTATCTGTACCGCAGCTACCGAAGCGACTCGCGCCTGCAAGCGCTGCACGCGCGCTTCCCCTTCGTGCATATCTGGGACGACCACGAGTTTTCCGATGACTGCTGGCAGGATCGCGAAAACTACATTCCTGGCGAAGACAGCACCACCCAGGGGCCGCGCCGCCGCAGCGCCAACCAGGCCTGGTACGAATACATTCCGGCCGACATCGACATGCTCGATGTGAAGAACCCGTCCTTCCAGAACCTGAAAATCTACCGATCGCTGGCATTCGGCAATCTGGCGAGCCTGGTGATGACCGACGAGCGTCTGTACCGCGCCGACCACATCATTCCGGAATCGGCCGTGCCCGGCGGCGCAAGCGAAATCGGCAGCCGGTATTTCGTGCCGACCGCCTCGCTCTCCCAGGTCGAAGGGCTCAAGATGGCCTCCGCCACGGCCGGCGGCCTCGATCCCCTGAGCAATGTCTCGATCCTCGGCAACGCCCAGCGGCAATGGTGGAAAGACCAGATGAGCGCCTCGACCGCCACCTGGAAGCTGTGGGGCAACGAAGTGTCGCTGCTGCGCATGGGTTTTGACGGCACCCGCGCAGTCGCCGCCCTGCTCGCCCAAGGGCTCGTCGCCGGGGTGCAATCGGGCCTCGGCATCGATCTGACGGCCCAGATGGCGACGTTGACCGGCGCGCTGTACCAGGATCTTGCCGCCGCCAACAAGAGCGGAGCCCAGCCCGTGGTGACCTATACCAACACCATCGCCGCGCTCGGCGCCGTGCCCACCTACGGCGGCGCGCTGGCCGCCGCGTTCCCCGGCCAGCTGCAGCCGGACCTTGACGCTTCGCTGCCGCCGTCCCTGTTCCTTGGCAAGTTCGTGATCAACGCCGACCAGTGGGATGGCTACAACGCCGAACGCAAGGATCTGATGGCCCACCTGAAAAAGAACGCGATCGGCAATGTGGTCGCGCTGACCGGCGACCTGCATTCGATCTTCGCCGGCAACGTCTGCGACGACTACGATGCCGCCTCGCCGACACCGGTCATGGTGGACCTGGTGACCGCCGGCATTTCCAGCAACTCGCTGTTCAGTTATTTCAAGAGCGTGGTCGACAGCAGCCAGGCCTTCGCCAAGGCCAAACCGCTGATCTACACCACCAATAACGATGGCAGCATCAACAACAAGTTCAACACGACACTTTCATCGTTCAACGGCGGCTGGATGAAGTTCGTCGAGACGGATGCGCAAGGTTATGCCGTGGTCACGTTGACCCCGGCCCGGCTCACATGCGAGTTCCACAAGATGAAGCCGACGGTCGCCGGCGTCGCGCCGGCCCTGCCGGCGTCGAGCGTCATCGCCACAGTGACGGTGAACGCCGGCAGTCCGGCCATATCCGTGCAGCAGTGATCCCCGCGTCCGCCGCCTGGCCATCCCTGCGGCGGACGCCTTCTTTTGACCGAAGTATCGTACAATGCGGACATCACACCACCCCGGACCGCCATGTTTTCCCGACCGCTGCAGGATATTGCGAAAAATGACGCCCTGCTCGCGCGCCTGACCGAAGAGGCGCGCGCCGGCATGGCCATCGACCGCGCCTTGAAGCGGCTCTTGCCGCCACTGCTGGCGGGCATGTGCCACGCCGGACGGATACGGGACGGGGAATTGACCGTCTATGCGGACAACAGCATGATCGCCGCGCGCCTGCGGCTGACACTGCCCGGTCTGCTGCCGGCGCTCGCCGCGGCGGGCTACCCGGCCTCAAGAGCCAGAATCAAGGTGGCGGTGCGTTTCGAAACACGCCGGCCGGCTGTCAAACGCGGGCTGAGCGGCAAGGCGCTCGACGCCTTCGACAAGGCGAGCCACACGATCGCCGACCCCGACCTCGCCCGCGCGCTGGCGCGCCTCGTGCGCCGTCACCGCGGCTGACCGTTCAAATCGAGTAATCCTGCCCGCCGGCGGGAAACACCGACAGCTTGCGCGGTGTCACGTACACCCGGTCGCCAAGCATCAGGCCAAGCTCCCGGTAACGCTCCTTGACAATCGCCACTTCGATGGTTTCTCCCTTGCCGGACGCGATTTCCACCCGCACCAGCGGCCCGACCGCGTGGATGTGCTCGACAACGCCGTCTCCCAGCGCGCCGTCGGCCCCGCGGCTGACATCCAGATCATGCGGCCGGACATAGGCCACGACGTGACCCGACAATCCTTCGTTCGCCGATTCCAGCGGATGGACGAAATCGCCGAGGGTGAACTGTCCGGACTCGGCCCGGCCGTGGAACAGGTTGACGTCGCCCAGAAACTGGGTGACGAAGGTCGACGCGGGGTTTTCGTAGATATCGTCGGGCCGCCCCACCTGCTCGATGCGGCCGTGATCCATCACCACCACCCGGTCCGACACCTCCAGCGCCTCTTCCTGATCATGCGTGACGAACACGCTGGTCAGGTGGATCTGGTCGTGAAGATCACGCAGCCAGCGCCGCAGATCCTTGCGCACTTTGGCGTCCAGCGCGCCGAACGGTTCATCCAGCAAAAGAACGCGCGGCTCCACCGCCAGCGAACGGGCGAGCGCGATGCGCTGGCGTTGCCCGCCCGACAACTGGGAGGGATAGGCGTCGGCGAGCCAGGACAACTGGACCAGTTCGAGCAGGGACATGACCTTGTCGCGGATGGCTTCGCGCGACGGCCGCTCGCGGCGCGGCCGGACCGACAGGCCGAAGGCGACGTTCTCGAACACCGTCATGTGCCGGAACAGCGCATAGTGCTGGAACACGAAGCCTACCTGACGCTCGGCGACATGGCGGTGCGTGGCGTCCTCTCCGCCAAACAGCACTTGTCCCGCATCGGGAGCCTCCAGTCCGGCGATGATGCGCAGCAGCGTGGTCTTGCCGCAGCCGGAAGGCCCCAGCAGGGCCAGCAGTTCGCCGGATGCGATGCTCAGATTGACCTCGTCGAGCGCGACAAAATCGCCGAAGGCTTTGCGAATCTGACGTATTTCAATGCTCATGCCTTGCTCTCCAGAATGGGGGCGGTGGCGCGGTGCGCCACCCGGGCTTCGCGCACCCGTGCCTGCGAAGCCACGCCCTGCCGGTGGACACGCCATTCGAGCAGGGACTTGAGCACCAGCGTCAACAGGGCCAGCAGCGCGAGGATCGACGCGCACGCGAACGCGCCGACGAAGTTGTATTCGTTGTAAAGAATCTCGACATGCAGCGGGATGGTATTGGTCTCGCCGCGAATGTGACCGGACACCACGCTCACCGCGCCGAACTCACCCATCGCCCTCGCGTTGGTCAGCAGCACGCCGTAGAGCAGCCCCCACTTGATATTGGGCAGCGTGACGCGGCGGAACATCTGCCAGCCGGAAGCGCCAAGCACCCGCGCGGCCTGCTCTTCCTCGTCCCCCTGGCTTTGCATCAGCGGGATCAGTTCCCTGGCCACGAAGGGAAAGGTCACGAAAACCGTCGCCAGCACAATGCCGGGCGTCGCGAAAATGATTTTGAAACCGTGCGCTTCGAGCCATCCGCCCAGCGGGGAATTAAGGCCGAAGGCGGTGACCATCATCAGGCCTGCCACCACGGGAGATATCGAAAAAGGCAAATCGATCAACGTGATCAGGAAACTTTTGCCGCGAAACTCGAAACGCGCGACAGCCCATGCCGTCGCCAGGCCGAACACCGTGTTCAGCGGCACTGCGATGAGCGCGGTCACCAGAGTCAGGGACACGGCCGCGCGCGCCTCGGGTTCCAGCAAGGCAGCCAGATACAAACCCCAACCCCGCGACAGCGCCTCGTAGAACACCGCGATGAGCGGCGCGAACAGGAACACAGCAAGAAAACCCAGCGCGGCGCAGGTCAGCGCAACCCTTACGGGACGGGACTCGGTGGTAACGACGGCGGGAACGGAATTCGGCATGGCGTACCTCAGCGACGGGCCAGGTGGCGGCGGGAGAACCACCACTGCAGGGTATTGATGGCCAGCAGCAGGACAAAGGAAATGACCAGCATCACCAGCGCCACCGCCGTGGCGCCATGCTGGTCGTACTGGTCGAGCTTGGACAGAATGATCAGCGGCGCGATTTCCGACACCATCGGAATGTTTCCGGCGATGAACACCACCGAGCCGAATTCGCCGGTGGCGCGCGCGAAGGCCAGCGTCACCCCGGTCAACAGGGAAGGCAGCACCGTCGGCAGGATCACGCGGCGCACAGTCGCGAGGCGGCTCGCGCCCAGGCAGGCGGCGGCTTCCTCGAGCTCCTTTTCCAGATCCTCCAGCACCGGCTGAACGGT
The DNA here is from genome assembly GCF_018802605.1 of Paludibacterium paludis. Classification (NCBI taxonomy): domain Bacteria; kingdom Pseudomonadati; phylum Pseudomonadota; class Betaproteobacteria; order Neisseriales; family Chromobacteriaceae; genus Paludibacterium; species Paludibacterium paludis. Next base: position 3,964,684 of record NZ_CP069161.1, read on the forward strand.
GCGCACCACGAAGGGCAGTCCGATGAAGGTCAACGCCACAACAATGCCCAACGGCGTGAACGCCACCTTTATTCCCCAGGCCGCGAACCATTGCCCGAACGCGCCATTGGGCGCATAAAGCGATGTCAGCGCGATACCGGCCACGGCGGTCGGCAGAGCGAACGGCAGATCCACCATCGCATCGACAACACGCTTGCCGGGAAACGGGTAACGCACCAGTACCCAGGCGACCAGCAGGCCGAACACCGCGTTGATCAGCGCCGCCACGGCGGAGGCCATGAACGACAGACGCAGCGAGGCGATGACCCGGTCGGTGCCGACGGTGTGCCAGAAGGCCGGCCATCCCATCGATACGGTGGAGGCCAGCAACGCGGCCAGTGGCAACACGACGATAAGGCCCAGCCAGAACACCCCCATGCCGAATGTCAAACCGAAACCGGGCAATACGCTATGGCGCCGGGCAAGCAATGTCATCGTAACCTCGCGTCCCTGTCAGCGGGCGTAAATCTGGTCGAACACGCCGCCATCGGCGAAGTGGGTGCGGGCGGCCGCCTGCCACGAACCAAAAACACCGGCGACCGTGAAGGTCTTCACGTAGGGAAACTGGGCCGCGTATTTCTGCAGCACGCCCTTGTCTCGCGGCCGCAGGAAATTCTGCGCCGCGATTGTTTGTCCTTCGGGACTCCACAACCACTTCAGATAGGCTTCGGCCGTCTTGCGGGTCCCTTTCTTGTCGACCACCCGGTCGACCACCGCCACCGGATTCTCGGCGAGGATGGACACGGACGGATAAACCAGTTCGAACTGGCCGCGTCCGAATTCGCGGGAAATCATTTCGGCCTCGTTCTCGAAGGTCACGAGCACGTCCCCGATCTGGCGCTGCATGAAGGTCGTGGTCGCCGCGCGGCCCCCGGTATCGAGCACCGGCACATTGCGGAACAGGCGGGTCACCAGATCGCGCGCCCGTGCCTCGCTGCCGCCGGGCGACTTGAGCGCGTAGCCCCACGCGGCCAGGTAGGTATAACGGCCGTTGCCGGACGTCTTGGGATTGGGCACCACCACCTGAACGCCCTGTCGGGCAAGATCGTTCCAGTCGCGGATGTGCTTGGGATTGCCCTTGCGCACCAGGAAAACCGTCGTCGAGGTGAACGGCACGGACTGGTCGGGAAGACGCGAGGACCAATTGGCGGAAATCAGGCCACGGGAGGCCACAAGATCGATATCGGTGGCCTGGTTCATGGTGATCACGTCGGCCTGCAGGCCGCCCGCCACCGACATCGCCTGCTTGGACGATCCGCCATGCGACTGCTGGATCACGACCGTCTCGCCGCCTTGCGCCTTCCAGGCCTTCTGGAAGGCCGGATTGTAATCCTTGTAAAAATCGCGCATCACGTCGTAACTGACGTTCAGCAAAGTGACATCGGCCAGGGCCGGACGCGCCAGGGAGCCGGCCGTCACGACGGCCGCGGCAAGAAGTCGCACGAACATGAAAACGCCTTTTCAATCAAGGTGATGGTTCGGCCACTATACCCAACGCTCTTTTATATCGATAAATAATATTAAGTAATACCTTTATCAAAAACAGCGATAAAGCATTTCTCCCTTGCCGGTCAGGAAAAAATTGTGCGCGGGCGGGAACTCTACCCAGGGGCGGCGACTCTATGTCTGGCATTCTGTAGTAACGAGCCCTTCGGGTTTGTTCAGTTTTCGATTGCGTTTTGACTTCCTGCTATTAATACCGGGCCCCACTGGCCCGGTTTTTTTTCACCAGCCACCCCATTTGTAAGCATTTACCGTAAAATACCCCTATAAAAAGGGGGGGCTTTCCCAATGAAAACACTGAAAGCGCGCCTGATCGCGCTCAATACCCTGCTGATGGTCGTCACGGGGTTGGTTCTGGTGTCGTTGTCCATCGTCAACATGCGCGGGGAGATCCTGCAGGGGGTCGACCGGGAGTTCGCCGCGCTGCTCGGCGGCCAAACCGCGGTGGTGCGCACCTGGGTCGCGGAAAAAACCGCGCATATCGCGAATCAGGCCGATATCGCCGCCGAGGCGGACGCGTTGCGTTTCTTGCGCCAAGGCGCGAAAAGCGGCGGTTTCTTCGTCAATTACATCGGTTTCTCCGACGGCCGGACGGTGTTTTCCGATGGCTGGCAGGCGCCCGCCGACTACAACGCGCCATCCCGGGACTGGTACCGGCAAGCCACCGCCGCGGGCCGGCCGATCGTCACCCGCCCCTATCTTGACGAAGCCACCAAAAAACTGACCGTGACACTCGCCGCGCCGTTCGCGGGACCGGCCGGAACCGGCGTGGTCGCCGGCGACGTCTTCGTCGGCGAACTGGTCCGCTCGGTGCTGCAAGCCAAACCGCGCGGCGACGGGCTGACATTCATCGTCGACCGCAAGGGCACGATCATCGCCCACCCCAAGGCCGATCTCGCACTCACGCCCATCGCGGCCGTCGCCCCTGAACTGGACGGCCCCGCGCTGGAGGCGATGGCCGGCAATCCCGCCACGCGCGAAGTCACGGTGGATGGGCGCGTTCAATTGATGGCGCTGCAACCGATCCCCGGCACCGACTGGCTGATGGGCGCGCAGACCGATAAAGCGGCCATCCTCGCGCCGCTCGACCGCCTTGTGGCGACGGTCGCCGGCCTGTCCGCGGTGGCGATCCTGCTGATGATTCCCCTGTCCGGATGGGTATTCGGGCGCATGCTGCGCGGACTGGCCGACCTGCAGGCAGCCATGACCCGCATCGCCGGCGAGGACGCCGACCTGAGCTGCCGGCTCAAGGATGACGGACAGGACGAGATCGCCGCGACCGCGCGCGCGTTCAATCTCTTCGTCGCCGGACTGAACACACTGTTCGGCAACCTCATGAAGCGGGCGACCGGACTGATCGGTGGTGTGGCCGACGGCAATCGCCTGATCGAATCGGCCGCCGCCGCCTCGCGCCAGATGGCCGACGCATCCTCGACCAATGCGGCGACGCTCGAGGAAATCACCGTCAGCATCGCCCATATCGCCGACAACGCGCTCAGCGCCGACGCGCTGGTGCAAAGTACCGGAGACACCCTCAGACAAAGCGCCGGAACGGCCAACCGGTTGTCCGCGCAGATGCTCGACACGCTGGACCGGATCAGCCGGCTGGAATCCATGCTCGCCTCGCTGGGCAAGCGTTCCGAAGAAATCTCCGGCTCCACGGAGGAAATCCGCGACATTGCCGACCAGACCAATCTTCTGGCGCTGAACGCCGCCATCGAAGCGGCGCGCGCCGGTGAACAGGGACGCGGCTTCTCGGTGGTGGCCGACGAGGTGCGCCAGCTCGCCGAACGCACGGCTCACGCCACACGCGACATCACCGCCCTGATCGGCGCCATCCATCAGGATACCGCCTGCGCGGTCGAAGATATTCGCAGCACGGCGGCGGCGGTGGCCGAAGGCGAGCGCCTCGGTCGGGAATCGGCGGACAGTATCGGCACGGTCGAGGCGGCGATGCGTGAAATCGCGGCCGCGATGAACGCGATTTCACTGTCGACGCGCGAGCAGCACGAAGCCAGCGTCCAGCTCGCCCAGAGCACCGAAACCATCAACAATCAGGTGCAATCCAACGATGAGCTGCTGCAGCGGCTGTTCGCCGCCTTGCAACAACTGTCCAGGGAAGCGGGAGACATGGAGGCCGAACTCGAGCGCTTCAAGTTGTAACGCGGCATTGTCTTTTGCCGGAATGGTCGGTTAAGCTGAAATCATTACAGTATCCGCTGCGCGATTACCGCCATGAACATCGAGATCAAAGAGTATATGCACCGGCTGGGCTCGGCCGCGCGCAAGGCCGGCCACGCGCTGGCAAGGGCCGACACCCGTCAGAAAAACATGGCGCTGAACGCCATCGCCTCGTTCATCGAGCGCGATGTCGACGCTCTGCTCGAAGCCAACGCAAAGGATCTCGCCGCGGCCGAAGCGGCCGGGCTGGATGCCGCGCTGACCGACCGCCTGCGCCTGACCGCCGCGACGGTCGCCCAAATGGCCGAAGGTGTCCGCCAGGTCGCCGCCCTGCCCGATCCGGTTGGTGAAATGAGCGATTTTTCCTATCGGCCGTCAGGTATCCAGGTCGGCAAGATGCGCGTGCCGCTCGGCGTCATCGGCATCATCTACGAGTCACGTCCCAATGTGACGGCGGACGCCGCCGCCCTGTGCCTCAAATCCGGCAACGCCACCATCCTGCGCGGCGGCTCGGAAGCCTTCCACAGCAACCAGGCCATCGCCCGCTGCGTGCATGAAGGACTGCGCTTCGCCGATCTTCCGCCCGCGGCCGTGCAGGTCGTGGAAACCACCGACCGCGCGGCGGTCGGCGAGCTGATCACACTATCGGAATTTGTGGACGTCATCGTACCGCGCGGCGGCAAGGGACTGATCGAGCGCATCAGCCGGGAAGCCCGTGTACCGGTCATCAAACACCTTGACGGCAACTGCCATGTTTTCATCGATGACGCCGCCAATCCAGACAAGGCGCTCGCTATCGCGGTCAACGCCAAGACACACCGCTACGGCACCTGCAACACCATGGAAACGCTGCTGGTGCACGAAGCCTTCGCCAATTACATTTTGCCCGAACTGGCCGAGCGATTCGCCGCCAAAGGGGTTGAACTCAGAGGGTGCGGACGCACGCGCGCCATCCTCGGCGACCGCGTCGCGGAAGCCGGCGAAGAGGACTGGAGCACGGAGTACCTCGCGCCGATCCTCGCCATCCGGGTGGTCAAGGGACTGGACGAAGCCATCGCGCACATCAATCACTACGGCAGCCACCATACCGATGCGATCGTCACCGAGGATTACTCGCGCGCGCGCCGTTTCCTGCGCGAAGTCGACTCCTCGAGCGTGATGGTCAACGCCAGCACGCGCTTCGCCGACGGGTTCGAGTACGGACTGGGCGCGGAGATCGGCATTTCCACCGACAAAATCCATGCGCGCGGTCCCGTCGGTCTCAAGGGACTGACCAGTGAAAAATGGGTCGTGCTCGGAGAGGGTCAGATCCGCGAGTGAACCGGATGACACGCACGCCTGTGGACAGTTTTTCCACAGGCGTTTTTTTGTGGATTTCGTGGATAAAATGTATACAAATTGTGGATAAGTTATTTACTTCTGTTGTAACTTGACGCTTGAAAACAAAAAAACCTGTGGATAATCATCAACTGACGACAGACAACGGTGGACACTGTGCAAAACCCCTGAATAAGCTGTGAATATCTCAAAAACATAAACAGATCACCCCTTGCCTTACCATCCGAATAAATGAAACTCGCCCACGAAAAAGTGCTCCTCGCGGGATTTTTTTTCTGGTAAAGCAGCAGGATTTTGCATACAAAGTAGATGTGAATGTTCCTCACAATCCGGGATGTTCATTGGCACCCCCGCAGCCATTTTTTTGCCCACCTGTCGTGGGCATTTTCTTTTGCGCGTCAGGATCCGTCGCGCCGGGCGAACACAAAGAACTCCCGGTTTCCGTCCCCGCCCAGAATCGGGCTGTCGAACCAGTCAAGCAATGTCATGCCTTCATCGGCAAGCAACGCGCCGATCTTGTCGCGGACCCTGTCGTACCAGCGCGGATCCTTGACGATCCCGCCCTTGCCGAGCCCCTCGCGGCCGACTTCGAACTGCGGCTTGACCAACGACAGCAGATACCCCCCCGGCGCCAGCAGCGGCAACGCGGAGGGCAACACCAGCGTGAGCGAAATGAACGAGACATCGCAAACAATGACATCGAACGGCAGGCCGTCGTTGGCGGCGAACAATGCCTCTCGGTCAAGCGCCCTTCCGTTCACGCCTTCGAAATAACGCACACGCGGGTCGGCCGCCAGACGCGCGGCCAATTGCCCGTGCCCGACATCCACGCCCACCACGCGCAACGCCCCTTCCTGCAGCAGGCAGTCGGTGAAACCGCCGGTGGACTGGCCGATGTCCAGCGCGCGAAGGCCCCGCACATCCAGTGCGCTTTTCCCGAGGGCGCCGGCCATCTTCAGGCCGCCGCGGCACACGAAGCGGTCGGAAGGATCGGGCGCCACCACCAACCGGGCAGACTCGGCCAGCTTCTGGCTGACCTTGGCGACCGGCAGAAGGCGGACGCCATCGTCGATGGCGACCCGCCCGGCCTCCACCATATGCTGAGCGGCCGTGCGCGACGGAGCCAGACCCTGCGCGACAAGAAGAAGATCGACCCGAACCATGCGAGAAATCCGTGAAAGACAGTCAAGGGCGACAGGGTGGCGAGCGTGCCCGGCCCTGTCAAGCTTCCGGCGCAATATCCACCGGAATGCACCGCCCTGAGCGATAATGAGCTCATCGTAACACTGTCGGTATGGAGTCGTGCGAATGGAAACCTATCAGTTGGACCCGGTGGAAATCCGGGTTCTCGGCGCCCTTGTCGAAAAGCAGGCGCTCACCCCGGATGCTTATCCGATTACGTTGAATGGCCTGCTTGGAGCCTGCAACCAGCTCACCAGCCGCGATCCGGTGATGCAACTTGACGAAACGGATGTCGCGCGCGCACTCGACAGCCTGATCCAGCGCCGTCTCGCCGCCGAACGTCTGCCCGCCGGCAGCCGCGTCGCAAAATACGAGCACCGCTTGCCCTACGAATGGAACATTGATGGCGCGCGGCTCGCCGCGCTCGCGCTGCTGGCGCTGCGCGGCGCGCAGACCGCCGCCGAGATTCGCGCCCGCTCGGGCCGGATTTACGCATTCGGCGGCGTCGAAGAAGTGGAAACCGCGCTCAATGCGCTGGCCGACAAATATCCGCCGCTGACCTTGAAGCTCGAGAGGGCGCCGGGCGAACGCGAAGCGCGCTGGGTGCACTGCCTCGGCGACGCGCCCGAGGCTCCCGAAGCGCTCCGGGCAGCCGACACCGGACGGGAAACGCTCGAAGCGCGCGTCGCCGCTCTGGAAGCGCAAGTGGCGAGACTCTCCGAGCAACTGGCTCGACTGTCCGCTCAGGAAGGGTCGAACAGCGTTCTGTAGAGAAACACCAGCACCCGGGCAAGATCGGCCGCGGTCGCTTCCTGTCCGGCGTTGCCGCCATGGCCGCCGTCGCGCGTCTCGAAGAACAGCACGTCGGCTCCCGCTTCTTCGAGCCGCGCCGCCATCTTGCGGGCATGGGCCGGATGCACGCGGTCATCCTGCGCGCTCGTGGTCAGGAACACCGAAGGGTAACCGGCCGCGTTGTCGCTGACATGGTGATAAGGCGAATAGGCGGCCAGCGCCGCCCGGTCGCCCGCCTCGTCCGGATCACCGTACTCGTCGACCCAGCTGGCCCCGGCAAGCAGCCGGGTGTAGCGCAACATGTCGGTGAGCGGCACCTCGCAGACCACGGCGCGGAACAGCTCGGGATGGCGCACCAGCGACGCGGCGACCAACAGTCCGCCATTGCTGCCGCCCTCGATCGCCAGATGGCGGGCATCGGTCACGCCGCGGGCGGCAAGATCCCGCGCCACCGCGGCAAAATCCTCGAACGATACCGGCTTGTTCACCCCCTGCGCGGCCTGGTGCCAGGCAGGACCGAATTCACCGCCGCCACGGATGTTGGCCACCACGAAGGCCCCGCCCTTCTCCAGCCAGTGCGGGCCGAAGTTTTCCACATAGTAGGGCAGCATCGGCACTTCGAAGCCCCCGTAGCCATACAGCAGGGTTGGCAGGGGCACACCCGCCTCGCGCTGCCTGGGCATCACGATGAAATAGGGTATCGCGGTGCCGTCATCGGCCACGGCGTGCCACTGCTCGCAAACAAAGGGGGCCGCGTCGAAAGCGGCGGGCTGGGAGCGCAGACACTGCGGCGCATCGTCGCCGATCTGCAACCGATAAAGACCTGATGGCACCAGAAAATCGCAATAGCTGTAATACAGCGCGTCGCTGTTCCACGGCTGATCGACGAACTCGATCACGCCATGTTCGGGCGTGGGCAGCGCGAAGCCTTGCCAGCGCCCTTCAACCCGGCGAAACCCGACAAGCCGGCTTTGCACGTTGGAGAGCAGGTTGACGACAATCGCCGAGCGCGTGGTTTCGACACTTTCGACCGAACTGTGCGCATCCGGCGCGATCAGGCACTGTACCCGGTGCCGGCCCTCCCGCAGCGCCTCGCCCTCCACCGCCAGAAGACTGCCCGGGGCGAATCGTTGGCCATCGGCCTGCCAATGCTCGGCCAGCTTGATGATCAGATCGCCATCGATCCAGGCCAGCACCTCGGCGCGCCCGGGCAGCGGCAGAAACACCGGCTCGCCCGAATCGACGATCCGCGCATGGCGCCGCGCGTAGAAACTGTCGGAAACTTCGAGCATATCCCAATGCCCCCGCTCGGGGCACAGAAAACGCCAGGCCGCCACCATCATGCTGTCGGCGGGCGCCTGGAACAGGCATTCGGGCGCCTCTCCCCGCCGCGCACGCCACACCGTGGCCGGATAACCGGCCCCGGTCAGCTCCGCCCCTTCCCAGCCAGGGCAGACCAGCAAGGTGTCGCGATCCTGCCAGGCGATATGGCTTTTGCCCAAAGGAAAGGCGAAGCCATCGTCCACGAAACGGCCTTCGCCCAGATGGTATTCGCGGGTGACCGTCGCATCGGAGCCGCCCGGGGTCAGCGACACCAGACACAATTCGGGCTCCAGCGTGTAGTGCGACACCCCCTCCAGATACCAGTCCGCGCCCTCATCATGGGCGATGGCGTCGATATCCAGCACCGTATGCCAGTCCTGGCGCCCTTCCCGGTACGACGCTGGCCGGATCCGCCGGTACACGCCGCGCGGCTGCGTCTCGTCCTGGTGGAAGTTGTAGAGCCAGCCGTCGTGCTCGCTGACATAGGGAATCTGCCGGGTGTCGCGCAGGTTGGCGAGGATGGCGCGCTTGAGTTCCGGAAAACGCGCGTCCCCTTCCAGCGCCGCGCGCGCGCGTTCGTTGCGCTCCCCGACCCAGGCGCGGGCATCCGCGCCATCGAGGGATTCAAGCCACTGGTAAGGATCGGCCGTACGGGTCATGGGCATGGTCTCCCGGAAAAAAGGAGCAAGAGTACCACGAGCCCGCCGTCTCAGAGCACGGAACGCAACGCGCCAAGCAGGGTTTCCAAGCCCGCACGGTCGACATCGTGATGGGTGACGATGCGCATCCGGCGGTTTTCCGGGGGATTGGCCTTGATGCCGGCCGTCTCGAGGGCCGCCATCAGGCGCGCGGTATCCAGCGACGCCGGCACGCCGAACCACACCATATTGATATCGACGGCGGCCGGATCGACCTCGAAACCCGGCAATTGGGCGAGCCGCCCGGCGAGCCAGCGCGCGTTCTCGTGATCTTCGTCGAGCCGCCGGCTCATCACCGACAGGGCAAGACGTCCCGGAGCGGCGAGCACCCCGGCTTGGCGCATGCCGCCTCCGAGCAGCTTGCGGTGGCGCCGTGCCCGTTCGATGAAGTCGCGACGGCCCGCGAGCAGCGACCCGGCCGGCGCGCACAACCCCTTGGACAGGCAGAACATCACGCTGTCGGCCTCGGCGGCGATCGCGGCCGCCTCCACCTTGAGGCGGCTTGCCGCATTGAAAATCCGCGCGCCATCCAGATGCACCGGCACGCCGTGCCCGCGGGCCAGCTCGGCGACTTCCCGCATGGCCGCCAGCGGAATCACGCGGCCATTGGAGTGGGCGTTCTCCAGGCAGATCAGCGTGGTGCGCGGGCAGTGGATATCGTCGCCGGTGCGAATGCGGCGCCGGATCGCCTCGGCGTCGAGCACGCCAAGCCGGCTCTCCACGGTACGCAACTGCACGCCGGCCAGCACCGCGGCGCCCCCCGTTTCGTGCCAGACGATATGGCAGTCGTCGCCGAGAATCACTTCGTCGCCGCGCCGGCAATGCGTCATCAGCGCCAGCTGATTGCCCATGGTTCCTGTCGGCACAAAGAGCGCCGCTTCCTTGCCGAGGCGCTCGGCGGCTTCCCGCTCCAGCGCATTGACCTCGGGGTCGTCCCCGTACACATCGTCGCCGACCTCGGCGCGAAGCATGGCCTCGCGCATCCGCTCGGTGGGACGGGTTACCGTATCGCTGCGCACATCGATCCAGGATTGCATGGGACTCCTTTGTTCTGAGAGGGCGGAAATGGCAGCGGCGACCTCGTGGTCGCCGCATTGCATGATCAGGTCATGTCGGATGATGCCAGCCGGACCGGCTGATCAACAAGTCCGGGAACTGGCCTTTCCGGGACTATCGGACCCGATACGCCGCCTTGATCGCGTCAACGCGCCGTTCGGCCTGCAGCATGGCCCCCGGCGACATCGCGATGGGCGAGCCGCACTGGCAATGGACGGATCTGTCGGGGATGAGGGTTTTCATGTGAAGACGGGTTTCCCGCCCGCAATCGGAGCAGGCAATCACCAAAGTGGCGTTGTAGTGCTTATCCAGATCGATATCGAATCGAGGTTGCTGCTTCATCGGTCAACTCCCTATTCAGAAACAACGACTTTCCCCCGGCTCGGCCGAAGCGGCCGATCAGTTGGCCAGACCAGATTACCCCTCCCCACCGGCCCCCACAACCGGGGCATTCATCAATACGTCACATTAGGCACAAAGCAACAATACCAAAGTCATAAATCCAGTCCCCTTGCGGGCTTGGCCTGCGTATCATCCAAACCACAGCCCCGCCGCCAGCGCCAGCGGGTGCAGGTTCGCCGCGGCGATCGTCAGAATGATCGCCGGAGCCAGCCGCGCCGGCCGGTCGTGATCGCGCCATAGCCGGTATGCGGCTACCATGGTCAATGGCAGCGTCACCATGCCCGTGAGCGCCGCCACTGGCAGGATGCCGGCCTCTGTCGCGATGGCGAGCCAGCCGTACCCCGCGCCGGTCAACAGCGGATAACCCCAGCGCGCCGAGCGTGTCGGCAGACGCGCCACCCAGTGCCATTTGCCCGCCGCCCGGTCGGCGGCGCGATCGGGAAACTGATTGATATAGAGCAGCGCGGAAGCGAGGCAACCGACACTGATGCCACTGGCCAGCACGGCCGGCGACAAAACGCCGCCTGCCAACGCGACCATGCCAAGGGGAATCAGCCAGAAGCACACCGCCACGGACACCTCTCCCAGACCGCGACTATTGAGTTTCAGAGGCTCCGCCGAATAGGCCCATCCCAAGCCGACGCCGGTCAGGCCGATGTAAAGCAGCGGCGCGCCGGCCACCGCGACCAGCGCGAGCCCACCGGCCGCGACCAGGCAAAACAGCAGCAGGGCGAGCCGCTTCATGCCGTCGCGCGACAACACGCCATTCTGAATGAAGCGGCTGCCGCCAGTGAACGGAAACACCCGGTCCCGGTTCATCGCGTCGCAGCCATTGTCCTCGTCGGCCACATCATTGATCACATTCACCGCGGCATGCGTCAGCAAGGCCAGCATGCAGCCGGCCAGCAGCATCGGCAAAGCGGGCAGGAGCGACCGATGCGCGGCGGCGAGGCCCGGCCACAAGGCGCAAAACGTCAACGACAGGAAGGCGGGGCGCGTGGCGAGCCAGAACCGAAGCGGATGACGCGCCAGCCGCGCGTAGTCGCGCTCAGCGGATAGCGAGGGGGATGAACTCATGAGCTTCCGTTTCGTCATGACAAATGGACAACCCCAAGCGTAACACCGCGAACCCCATCAGGAACTGTGGATCATCAACAACGCCGTCAGGATGAAGACTTGGTACTCGCGGCCCGCATGCAGTATCCTTCGCCGCTTCGACGATTCCATCCCGGTACTTCCCCATGTCCGACCCAACCGCAGATCTCGACCGCCGTTTCGGCGGCATTGCCCGCTTGTACGGAGACGCCGCGCTGGCGCGCTTCAGGCGGGCCCGCGTCTGTGTCGTGGGGGTCGGTGGCGTGGGCTCCTGGGTGGTCGAGGGGCTGGCGCGCAGCGGTATCGGTCACTTGACGCTGATCGACCTGGACAATGTCTGCGAATCCAACGTCAACCGCCAGTTGCCGGCGCTCGATCCGCTGTTCGGCATGGCCAAGGTCACCGCCTTGGCCGAACGCGTGCGCGCCATCAATCCGTCCTGCGCGGTCGAAGAGATCGAGGACTTCGTCACCGAAGACAATCTGGACGCCATGCTGGGACGGGATTTCGATTTCATTGTCGATGCCATCGACAGCCAGCGCGTGAAAACCGCCATGACCGTCTGGTGCGTGAAACGCCGCCAGCCCTTCATGGTCAGCGGCGGCGCAGGCGGGCAGATGGACCCGACGCGCATCCGGGTGGCCGACCTTGGCGAAGTCACGGACGATCCGCTGCTGGCCAAGATGCGCTACACGCTGCGCCGCCATCATGGCTTCCCGCGCGAACAGGGCAAGCGCATGCGCGTGCCCTGCGTGTACTCCACCGAGCCGCTGACCTGGCCGCAAAGCGGTCACTGCGAGACGGAATCCGGCCCGCGCGGACTGTCATGCGCCGGATTCGGCGCCAGCATGGCGGTCACCGCTTCGTTCGGCATGGTCATGGTGTCCCGCGTGCTGGCGCACCTGGCCGCCGCGGCCGCGAAGGGCGCCTGATGGAGTGCCGCGCCGGTTGCGGCGCCTGCTGCATCGCGCCGTCGATCACCAGCCCGATACCGGGGATGCCTTTGGGAAAACCCGCCGGGGTCCCGTGCATACAGCTGTCGGATGACTTCAGGTGCGGGATTTTCGGGCAGTCGGAACGGCCCGCGTGTTGCGGGGGGCTCAAGCCGTCGGCGCAGATGTGCGGAGCAAACCGTGATGAAGCGATAAACTGGCTGTCCGAACTCGAGCGTCTGACAGCGCCGGACTGAATCCTCCCGGTTTATCTCCCGAACCAGCGCTGTATCCAGGTCCGGCCATCGGCATCCCGGTCCGGCGCGGCCAGAAGCGCGGTCACCGCCGAAACGACCATCCCGGCCAGCAGCGGTTCGTCAACCTCCATCTCCAGTTGCGCGGCATCGCCACGCCGGCCGGTGGCGGCAATGCGCACATCGCCCTCGCGGCCCATGGTTTCGATGCGCGCCTGAGCGCCGCAGCAACGGCAGTACACCACCTCGCCGGGCTTCTGGTCGCGTCTTACCACAATGGTCGGTCCGCAAGCACCGCACAGTTGCAAGGGGATGCCCAGATCGGAGTGCCCGACAATCGCGTCAAGCCGACCGGTTTCGCCCAGCGCGACGAAATGGCGCACCAGCCGCGCATCGAACTGACGGCCCGCCTCCTCGTTCAGGATCGCCAGAGCCCGCTCAACCGGCATGCCCTCGCGGTAGGGGCGCGTGCTGGTCATCGCGTCGAACGCATCGCACAGCCCCACGATACGGGCATCGGCGGAAATGTCATCCTGAGTCCGACCCGCCGGGTAACCCAGCCCGTCAGGCCTCTCGTGGTGTTCGAAGATGGCCGGGCCGATCCACGCGGCCAAAGGATGTCCATGGATCAGGCGCTCGCCGATGGCCGGATGAGTCTTGATGGTCTCGTATTCTTCGTCGGTGAGTTTGTCCCGTTTATTGAGAATGGCGTCCGGCACACCGATCTTTCCCAGGTCGTGCAAAAATCCGCCCAGCGACACCCGCGCCACGTCGGAGGCGGGCCAGGCCAGATCCTCGGCCAACAAGCGCGCGAACTGGGAGACGCGCCATAAATGGCCGCCGGTATAGGGGTCGCGGGCCTCCACCAACCAGGCCATGCGATACAGACTGTCGATCAGGGGAAGGGCCACGTCGGTGCGCGGCAGCGAAGAGGCGGGCATGATCGGCTCCACGGTTGGCTGGAGCACTCGTTATAGCCCGGAAAACAGGCCGCCGCGCGGGTTGGCGACGGCGGCCCCGGTAAGGATCAGGCCAGCAGACAGGCGCTTTGGGTATCCTCGCTCAGCGCCTTCAGACGCGGCGTCTCGGCCCCGCATCGCGCTTCCGCCTTCGGGCAGCGCGTGCGGAACACGCAGCCTGATGGCGGATTCAGCGGGGACGGCAGATCGCCGCCCAGCAGCTCGATAACCTTGACCCGCTCGCGCGCCGGATCCGGAACCGGAATCGCCGACAACAGCGCTCGGGTGTAGGGATGGCTTGGCCTATCGTAGAGCGCGTGTTTTTTCGCGAGCTCCATCTCCCGTCCCAGATACATCACCAGAATCCGGTCGGAGATGTGCTTGACCACCGCCAGGTCGTGCGCGATGAAAATCAGCGCCAGTCCCATTTCGCGCTGCAATTCCTTGAGTAGATTGATGATCTGCGCCTGGATCGACACATCGAGCGCCGACACCGGTTCATCGCAAATCACCAGCTTTGGCTCCAGGATCAGCGCCCGGGCGATGCCGATACGCTGGCACTGCCCCCCGGAAAACTCGTGGGGATAGCGGTTGATCTGCTGCTCGGTCAGGCCGACACGCCTCATCATCCTGCGCACCCGCTCCATCACGTCCTTGTCGGACAGCTCGGGACGGTGAGTGCGCAGTGGCTCGGCGATGATCTGCGCCACGGTCATGCGCGGGTTGAGCGAGGCGAGCGGGTCCTGGAAGATCATCTGGATGTCGCGCCGCACATCGTGCCAGTCGCGGGCCGAGCCTTTGAGCAGGTCCTTGCCCATCCAGACGATCTCGCCCGAAGTGGCCGGCACGAGATTGATGATCGCGCGCGACAGGGTGGACTTGCCGCAGCCGGACTCGCCGACCACGCCGAGCGTTTCGCCCGCGAAGAGATCGAACGACACACCGTCGACCGCCTTGAGGGTTTTTTTCGCGGTCCAGGGCCATTCGGTGCCCCCGCCGGATACCTGGAAATGCACTTTGATATCGCGCACCGACAGAATCGGCGCCTGCGGATTTTGCTCAGCCATGAACCACCTCCTCGCGAACAGCGGGAATCACTTCCGCCGCGGGCCGGAAACAGGCGCGCAGCACTGTCGGATCGCACTCGGACGCTTCGAGCGCCGGCACTTCCCGGTGGCAGCGTTCGGAAGCCATCGAGCAGCGCTCAGAGAACGGACAACCCCTGGGCATATTGGCGAGGTTCGGCGGATTGCCGGGAATGCTGATCAGCTCGGCCCCATCGTGATCGAGGCGCGGCAGCGCGCCCAGCAAGCCCACGGTGTAAGGATGGGACGGGCGGTAGAACAGCTCGTCGGCGGAACCGAATTCCATCACCCGGCCGCCATACATCACCATCACCTGGTCGCACAAACCGGCCACCACACCCAGATCGTGGGTGATCATGACGATCGCCGTGCCGAAATCACGCTGCAGGTCGCGCAACAGGTTGAGAATCTGCGCTTGCACCGTCACATCGAGCGCCGTGGTCGGCTCGTCGGCGATCAGAATTTCCGGCTCGCACAATAGTGCCATCGCGATCATCACGCGCTGGCGCATCCCCCCGGAAAACTCGTGCGGATACATGCCCACACGCCGCGCCGCATCGGGAATGCGCACCGCGTCGAGCAATTCGATCGAACGCTTTTTGGCATCGCGACGGCTCATGCCCTTGTGCAGCTCGAGCACTTCGCTCATCTGCCGCTCAATGGTCAGATACGGATTGAGCGAAGTCATCGGATCCTGGAAGATCATCGACAGACGGTCGCCACGGATGCCGTTCAATTCGCGGGCCGGCATCGTCAGCAGATCCCGCCCCTGATACAGCACTTCGCCGGTCGCCTCGCCGTTCTTGGCCAGGAGGCCCATCACGGCCAGTACGGTCTGACTCTTGCCGGAGCCGGATTCGCCCACGATACCGAGGGTCTGGCCGCGCTCCAGGCTGAAACTCACGCCGTTGACGGCATGCACCATCGCGTCGTGCGTCGCGAAACGCACGCCGAGGTTCTTCACTTCTAGCAAAGACATCGTTTGTCCTCTCCTCGCCGGTCAGCGGTCTTTCGGATCCAGCGCGTCGCGCAGGCCGTCACCGACAAAGTTGGCGCAATACATCGTCACCGACAGGAAAGCCGCCGGGATCAGCAGCATCCAGGGCGCGGTCTCCATCTGGCGCGATCCATCCTGCACCAGCACTCCCCAACTGGTCATCGGATCCTGCACGCCAAGCCCCAGGAAGGACAGCACCGATTCGGTGAGGATCACGTTGGGGATGGTCACCGTGGCGTACACCACGACAATGCCCAACAGGTTGGGCACGATGTGCCGGAAAATGATCGTGCGCCGCGAGGCGCCGATGGCATGGGCCGCCTCGACGAACTCCTTGGACTTGAGCGCCAGCGTCTGACCGCGGACGATGCGCGCCATGTCCAGCCAGGAGATGGCCCCCAGCGCGATGAACATCAGCACCAGGCTGCGCCCGAAGAAAGTCATCAGCAAAATGGCGAACAGCATGAACGGCAGAGCGTACATCACGTCCACAAAACGCATCATGAAACCATCGATACGGCCGCCGAAGTAGCCCGCCGTCGCCCCCCACATCACACCGATCAGAACCGAGACCAGCGAGCCGAGCAGCCCGACCATGAACGTCACGCGGCCGCCGACCAGGGTACGCACCAGGAGGTCGCGGCCGTTGTCGTCGGTGCCGAACAGATGCCAGCCTTCCATGGTGGGCGCGATGCCCATGTTGGCGGTGTCGGTGTAGTCGAAATCGTTCGGCAGCACCCATGGGCCGATCACGATCAGGATGGCCAGCAGGCCGAGGAGGATCAGACTGGCCACAGCCGCGCGGTTTCTCAGGAACCGGCGCCGGGCATCGGCCCAGGGGCTGCGCCCCTGCATCTGGCTTTCGGTGGCCTGAGCCAGCGAATCGGCCAGCGCCGTTTTCTTGGCTTTGGAAAATTGCATGGTTTTACCCCGGGATCAGTAGCGGATGCGCGGATCGAGCATCGCGTAGACGATGTCCACGATCAGATTGAACAGCACCGTGAAAAAAGCGATCAGCACCACGAGTCCCAGCACCAGCGTGAAATCGCGGTTGAGCGCGCCGTTGATCAGGAGACGGCCGAGCCCCGGAATCGAGAACATGCTCTCGGTCACCACCGCCTGGGCGATCGATGACACGGCGAGCGGTCCGAGCAGCGTGACGATCGGCAGCAACGCCGGCTTGAGCGCATGGCGCATCACGATGGTACGCATCGGCAGGCCTTTGGCGCGCGCGGTGCGGATGAAGTTGCTGTTGAGCACTTCGATCAGGCTGCCGCGCATCACCCGTCCCAGCGTGGCGACGTTGATGATGGTCAGCAGCCCCACGGGGAGAGCCATGTACTCCGGCGTCATTTCGAACTGGCCGTACGGCAGCCAGTTGAGCCACAGGCAGAAGATCAGGATCATCACCGGCCCGATGATGAACGAAGGGACGGCACTGCCGAAGTTGCCAAGGAACATGACGAAATAATCGACAAGGCTGTTCTGCCGCAGCGCGGCGATAACGCCGAGCAGCACGCCGATCACCAGCGCCGCGACCAGCGAAATGCCGCCCACCGTGAGCGAGACCGGCAGGGCGTTCGCCACCAGGTCGTTGACGCTCCAGTCGGCGTATTTGAACGACGCGCCCAGATCGCCGTGGATCAGGTTGTTAAGATAGTGCAGGTACTGCTCGTACAACGGTGCGTCAAGATGATACTTGGCCTGCAAGTTGGCCAGCACGGCTTCCGAGACCTGGCGTTCGCCATCGAACGGCCCGCCCGGAACCGAATGCAGCATCATAAAACACACCGTCACCACCACAAGAATGGTGGGCACCGCGCCGGCGATGCGCTTCAGGATATAGGACAACATGAAACGGATTCCTCCCTACCAGCATGGGACGGCCGCAAGCGAACACGCCCGTCCTCACCCGGAGAGGGAGAAGACGGGACGCGGGCGGCCGTTCAGGCTCAGTGCTTGATGATGTACAGATCGCTGGTGCGGAAACGCTCGAACGCGTTGCTGGTGAAGTAACCGCCCACCCACGATTTGACGAGGCGCGGGGAGGTGTACTGGAACAGCGGAATCAGCGGATAGTCCTCCATCGCCAGCCGGCCCGCCTCGGTGAGAACCGCGGAGCGCTTGGCCAGATCATTGGACGCGTAACCCTGGTTGATCAGGGCATCCACTTTCTTGCTGCAGTACTTCTGGTCGTTCTGCGGGCTGTTGCAACGCAGAAGATCAAGGAAGGTCGAGGCATCGTTGTAGTCGGCGTTCCAGCCGTTGCGGGCCACCTGATAGGCGCCGTCGTGGCGGGTTTTCAGGAAAACCTTGAACTCCTGGTTTTCCATGGTCGCCTGAACGCCCAGCTTGTTCTTCCATTCGCCGATGGCGAACACCGCGATCTTCTTGTGCAGATCCGTGGTGTTGTACATGTACTTGAACTTGAGCGGCCTGTTCGGACCGTAACCGGCGGCGGCGAGCAGTTTCTTCGCCTCATCGATACGCTTTTGCATCGGCCATGCCGACCAGTCGTAGGCGCTCACTTTCGCGCCCTCCATGCCCTTGACGAACAGGCCGTAGGCGGGCCGCTGGCCTTCGCCCAGCACCTTGCCGGTCAGCACGTCGCGGTCGATCACCATCGACAGCGCCTTGCGTACGCGGATATCTTTCATCACCGGGTCAGTATTGTTGATGCCCATGTAATAGAGCGCGATGGTGAGGCCTACGCGGTAGTCTTTCGGCATTTCCTTCGACAGTTTGGCGTAGGAGCCGGACGGCGCGCGGTCGGTCCAGTCAAGCTGGCCGGCCTTGAACATCTTGAACGTGGCGTCTTCGCTCTCGGTCGGATCGAAGGTCACGCGGGTGATGACGGTGGTCGAGGCGTTCCAGTAGTTGGGGTTCTTTTCCAGCACGATACGGCTGTTCGGCACCCATTCCTTGAGGACATAGCCGCCGTTGCTGACCAGCTTGCCAGGCTTGGTGAAATCCTTGCCGCCCTTCAGATAGGCGCCCTTGTTGAGCGGGGCCATGGTCGGATTGGACAGCAGATCCGGGAGGAAAGGCGTCGGCACGGCGGTTTTCACTTCCACTGTGCCGGCATCCAGGGCCTTGATGCCCAGTGCGGTGACGGGTTTCTTGCCGGCGAGAATGGCGCTGCCGTTGGCAATGAAATCCAGGAAAATGGTGTACTTGGAGGCGGTTTTCGGATCAACCGTGCGCTGCCAGGAGAACACGAAGTCATTAGCGGTGACCGGCTCGCCGTTCGACCAGCGGGCATTTTTACGCAGCTTGAACACCCAGGTCAGCGGATCCTTGCGGGTCCAGCTTTCGGCCACGCCCGGAACGATCTTGCCCGAGCTGTCGATGGCGGTCAGACCTTCGAAGAGATCGCGCGCGACATGGTTGGCCGGCACGCTTTCGATCTGGGAAATATCCAGCGATTCGACTTCGGCGCCGATATTGCGGACGAGTTCCTGCTTGGCGGCCAGCTGGGTGCCGGCGGGGACTTTCGCAGCCATGCTCTGACCGGACATTGCCAGTGCGATGGACGCGGCTATGACTGACAACGCGTTCTTTGTCATTTCGCCTATTCTCCTGTTTTATTACGTCGATCCGCGGGGTTGCGGTCGTATTCTTATGGCTCCCCCGGAGGTAGCCGAGGGGTTCAATCCATTATGCCCCCCCTTTTTTTGGGGATTCAAGACGTTAGCCATACAACTTGTTGCCTAGCTAATGACATTGACCTCAAAAAAAGCCGTAACATGCCAAGGTATTTTCAAGGAAGCCATTCTCTCAACGGCGGATTATGACTTATTCATTGACATTTGCCACCCATAACTCAGTACAAGTCGACAAAATCAATGACAAATTGTTGTTTGTCTGTCCGACAAACTATTTTTTGCAACACACCAAGATGAAAGAAACGAGGAGTCCGGAACGGCCGCCCAAGGGAAAAGCCGGGAAGCCGGCCGTCACGGCGGCGGACCGGCAGGCCATGCCGGGTTGATGTTCGCCTGCGACAAACGTCAGGAGCAGGTTCTCGCGACGATCCGTGCCGGAGCGTCTGACCGGCTCCGGGCGATGCGCGGCAACAAGCGGCAATCCGAACGACGCGGACAACACATCGATGGGCACCGACCGAACATGCCAAACGCATTCTCGAATCGGACATGTGCCCTGGAGAGAGGTGTGTCGATTTTCGCTATCATGGAAGGCTACTTCGATCGCTATTTGCTGAACAGCACCGGTCGCAGCCCCGTTCGCACGACAATCGCCACCCGCCGGGAGGGAGAGCGATTGTGTCAGCCGACCGGCACAAATCGCCAGGCGATCGTCTCGCCAGCGCGTAGCGGCACCAGCGAATCTCCCGGATAAGGCAAGGCCTCCGGTACGGTCCAGGATTCGCGCGCCAGCGTCACGCGGTCAGAATTGCGCGGCAAGCGGTAGAAATCCGCTCCGTGGAAGCTCGCGAACGCTTCGAGACGGTCCAGCGCGCCCACCGACTCGAAGGCCTCGGCATACAGTTCGATAGCGGCGTTGGCCGTGTACATGCCGGCGCAACCGCATGCCGCCTCCTTGGCGCCGCGGGCATGCGGCGCGCTGTCCGTCCCCAGGAAAAACTTCGGCGAACCGGAAGTCGCGGCGGCCAGCAGCGCCTTGCGATGCTCCTCGCGCTTGAGCACCGGCAGGCAATAGTGGTGCGGACGGATGCCGCCGGCGAACAGCGCGTTGCGGTTCATCAGCAGATGATGGGCGGTGATGGTCGCCGCCACGTTACCGTCCGCCGCCGCGACGTATTCGGCCGCCTGACGCGTGGTGATGTGCTCGAACACCACGCGCAGCGATGGCAGCCGCCTGCGCAGCGGTTCGAAAACCGTATCGATGAACACCGCCTCGCGATCGAATACGTCCACATCCGGATCGGTGACTTCACCATGAACCAGCAAGGGCACACCGTATTCGGCCATCGCCTCGAGAGCCGGCATGGCCTTGTCGACCGAGGTCACGCCGGCGTCGGAATTGGTGGTCGCGCCGGCGGGATACAGCTTCAAGGCGTGGACGAAGGGACTCTCCGATGCGCGCATGACTTCCGCGGCGGGAGTATTGTCGGTCAGATACAAGGTCATCAGCGGCTCGAACGCGCTGTCTGCCGGTCGTGCCGCCCGAATCCGGTCGCGGTAGGCGAGCGCCGCCTCCACCGTGGTCACCGGCGGTTTGAGATTGGGCATCACAATGGCGCGCCCCATCTGGCGACAGGTATCGGCCAGCACGGAGGCCATCGCCGCGCCATCGCGCAGATGCAGGTGCCAGTCGTCGGGGCGAACGATCGAAAGAGTCGTGGTCATGTCTGAGTCCTGCCTCACTTGCGTTTGAGTACCATGCGGAACTTGCCATCCTCTCGCACCGTCGACTCCACAAGCCCGTTGCCGGTCTGGCGGCAGAACGCCTCGAAGTCCTTGGGCGCGCCCGGGTCGGTGGCGATCACCTCGAGAACCTTGCCGCTCTCCATTTCCGCGAGCGCCTTTTTGGCGCGCAGGATGGGAAGCGGACAATTGAGTCCGGACAGGTCGATCAATTTGTCGGGCTGCATTTCGCGTATCCCTTTGCCGTTCACGTTACAATGGAAGTCATATTGTACATAGCATTGGGCGCCATGATGTGTGTGATTGCCTTCGCCTACAAGACCGGCAGGCTCGGACCCCTTGTCCTGCTGGCCAACCGCGACGAATACCACCGGCGTGAAACCGCGCCGCTCGACTGGTGGCAGGATCACCCCGGCACTTTGGGCGGTCGGGATCTGGAGGGGGGCGGCAGCTGGCTCGCGGTCGACAGCCGCGGCCGCCTCGCGGCGGTGACCAATATCCGCGACGGCTACCCGGTCAAGGCGCGCCTCTCGCGCGGCACGCTGGTGGAACGCTTCGTCACCGGAGACATGACCGCCCTGGAATTCGCCACGGAACTCGCTCAGAGCACCGGCGACTATGCGCCCTATAACCTGCTGTTCGGGCAAACCGACGATCTGTTTCATTTTCACAGCCGGACCGGGCGCATCACACGCGTCACACCGGGCGTGCACACCCTGTCCAACGCCACGCTCGATACCCCGTGGTTCAAGTGCCAGCGGCTCGCCGACCAACTCTCCTGCGCCCCCCGCCCCCCCAGCGAGGACGATGCCTTCGAATGGCTGTACGACCGCCATGCGGCGCCGCCCGAGCTGTTGCCCAACACGGGCGTCGGCACGGCGCTCGAACGCCTCTTGTCGCCGGTGTTCGTCGAGGCGCGGGACTACGGAACACGGGCCTCGATGCTGTTGACCGTCTCCGCCCGCGGAGACATCCAGTTCGCCGAACGCAGTTTCGGACTCGCCTGCCGGGAAACCGGTCGGCGCCGCTATACGCTCCGGCCGGGACAAATGATCCCGCCGGGCGCCACCAAAGGAGCCGTTTCTTGAAAAAACTCGTCCTGCTGACCGGCCTGTGCCTTTTGAGCGCGGCAGCCTCGGCCGAATACAAGCGCCATTACAACACCAACTACGCCCTGCCCGACGAGGGCCCGTGGGAGGAATCGGCTTACACGCTGCCCGCCTACCCGGGAGCCGAAGGCTTCACCGCTCTGGACGTACCGCGTACCGAGGGCACCCGCTACCTTGTCGAAGAGAAAAGCCTGACCATCACACCGGATGGCGTGGTTCATTACGTATTGAAGGTGGTCACCCCGCGCGGTGCGGAAAACCTCAGTGTCGAAGGGTTGCAGTGCGCGAAAAAGCGGATTCGCAACTATGCGTTCGGCGATAATGTGAACAAGCGCTGGATCGAATCGGTGAATGGCGCTTGGCGCGACTGGAGCCGCCAGGACAAGGTACGGGTGACGGTGCGTGAAACGCTCTGCCCCGACGGCTTTGCTCCCAAAAGCGCCGAAGAGGCCGTGACACTGCTGAAAAAAGCCGCGCCGCGTCAGTAGCCGGCGGCGCGCAGGCCGACGCGGACCAGCCGGATCGCCAGGAGGAGGGCGGCGCCGGCCGTCAAGCCTAGCACAAGGCGCCCGTTGCGCCGGATCGTGCGCGCATCCCCGGCCGGGGCCGCGCGCACCATTGTCCAGCAGACAGTCAGCATGGCGCACAGCGCCATCGCTCTGGCCAGTCCCGCAAGCATCATGTCACACCACCTCCGGCACGCTGTGGAAGCTGGACGGCACTTCCGATGGATCGGAAAAACTCACGAACTCCCAGGCCGAAGGCCGCGACAGCAGTTCGCGCAGCAGTTGATTGTTCATCGCATGGCCCGACTTGTGGCCGGAGAAATGAGCGATCAGCGGATGACCGAC
The DNA here is from genome assembly GCF_018802605.1 of Paludibacterium paludis. Classification (NCBI taxonomy): domain Bacteria; kingdom Pseudomonadati; phylum Pseudomonadota; class Betaproteobacteria; order Neisseriales; family Chromobacteriaceae; genus Paludibacterium; species Paludibacterium paludis. The sequence continues at coordinate 3,987,828 of NZ_CP069161.1, forward strand.
GATATACAGGTCCCCGATGGCGTCGAGAATCTTGTGTCTGACGAACTCGTCGGGAAACCTCAGCCCTTCCGGATTGAGCACATAGTCGTCATCGATAACGATCGCGTTGTCGAGGCTGCCGCCAAGGCCGAGGCCGTGATTGCGCATGTATTCGACTTCGTGCATGAAACCGAAGGTCCGCGCCCGGCTGATTTCCTCGATATACGAGCGGTGCGCGAAATCCACTTCGACTTTCTGCGGAGCCAGATTGAACGCCGGATGGTTGAATTCGATGGACAAGGTGACCTTGAATCCATCCAGAGGATCCAGGCGCACCCACTTGTCGCCCTCGACGACCGCAACCGGTTCGAGAACGCGAATGAATTTCTTCGGGACGGGCTGCTCGACGATGCCCGCCGTCTGAACGAGAAACAGGAAGGGCGCGGCGGAGCCATCCATGATGGGGATCTCCGCCGCGGTCACTTCCACGACCAGATTGTCGATGCCAAGACCCGCCAGGGCCGACATCAGGTGCTCGATGGTGCCGACACGCACACCGGTCGGATCGACCAGTGTCGAGGAGAGACGCGTGTCGTTGACAAGCACCGGTTCCGCCTTGACCTTCACCGGCTCGGGCAAGTCGGTGCGGACAAAGGTGATGCCGGAATCGGGCGGCGCCGGGCGAAGGGTAAGACGCACCCGTTCGCCGGAGTGCAAACCCACACCGGTCGCGCTGATCGCTTCTTTGAGCGTGCGCTGCAATATCATGGCGGACTCACTGGTTTTTACAGGGATGGGGTGAGTTTAGCACAGCCGATGGCTCGCTTTTATTGATTACTCACACAACCCTGATAGTCCGCAGCTATCAATCAGCCTGCTTGCGCAGGAATGCCGGAATATCGTAGGACTCGCTCACCTCCGGATTGGAAAAATCCAGCGCCTGCCCGCCACGACGCGGACTCTTGCGAATGATGGCCGGGGTATCGAATTCGTCGTAGTTGAGCACGTCAACCGGACGGTTGTCGGTACCGGTCTTCACGACCTTGATGTATTCCGGACGCTCTTCGCGATTGCCATTCTTGCGCTGGCCAAGGCCCGTCGCGATCAGGGTCACGCGGATGGTGTCTTCGGCCATGTCCTCGACTTCGGCGGTACCGAACTTGACCTGGGCGTCTTCGTCCGCGTACTGGCGGATGATGCTCATGATCTCGCGATACTCGCTCATCTTCAGGCAGCCTGGCGCGGTGGAAATGTTCACCAGCACGCCGCGCGCGCCCTCCAGGGTGATGTTGTCGAGCAGCGGGCTCGCCACGGCCTGTTCGGCCGCCACGCGGGCGCGGTCGATACCGGAGGCATAGGCCGAGCCCATCATCGCCAGGCCCATTTCACTCATCACGGTGCGCACGTCGGCGAAGTCCACGTTGATCAGGCCCGGGCAGGTGATGACTTCGGCGATACCGGCCACCGCGCCCTTGAGCACGTCGTCGGCCGCGCGGAACGCTTCGCGCATCGTCACGTCCTCGCCCAGCACTTCCATCAGTTTTTCGTTGGGGATGACGATCAGGGAGTCGACGTGTTTTTTCAGATCGTCGATGCCGGCCTGAGCCACCTTCATCCGCTTGCCTTCATGGTCGAAGGGACGGGTCACCACGCCCACGGTCAGAATGCCCATTTCCTTGGCCACTTCGGCGAAAACCGGCGCCGCGCCGGTACCGGTGCCGCCGCCCATGCCAGCGGTAATGAACACCATGTTCGCGCCACGCAGCATTTCGGTGATGCGCTCGCGATCCTCCAGGGCGGCGTTGCGGCCGACATCCGGATTCGCGCCGGCGCCCAGACCCTTGGTCAGATTGCTGCCAAGCTGCACTTTCACCGGCGCCTTGTTGCGCTTGAGCGTTTGCGCATCGGTATTGGCGCAGATGAAGTCCACGCCCTGCACCTTGTTGTCGATCATGTTGTCGATGGCGTTGCAACCGCCGCCGCCGATACCGATGACCTTGATCACGGCTTCCTGAGCCGTTTCCTGCATGACTTCGAATACCATTCCGCTCATTTTTCTCTCCTCATAAAGATGAGCATCCAACGACTTTTCAACTACGCCCGAAAAATCCGGCTTTTCTCAGAAATTGCCGGCAAACCATGCTTTCATGCGCGACAGGAGCTGTCCCACTCCCGCGCTTTCGCTCTTCGGACCGACATGGCCCTGAAGCTGCTCCTTGCCGAACAGCATCAGACCGACACCGGTCGAGAAACGCGGCGTCTTGACCACTTCGGCCAAGCCACCGACATACTTGGGTACGCCGATGCGCACCGGCATGTGGAACACCTCCTCCGCGAGCTCCACCATGCCCGGCATCAGGCTTGCGCCGCCGGTCAGCACGATGCCGCTGGAGAGCAGCTCCTCGAAACCGCTGCGACGCAGTTCCTGCTGCACCAGCTGGAACAACTCCTCGACGCGCGGCTCGACCACCTCGGCGAGCGTGGCGCGCGACATCTGGCGCGGTCCGCGCTCTCCGACGCCGGGCACCTCGATCATCTGCCCCGGATTGGCGAGGCTCACCAGCGCGACACCGTGCTGGATCTTGATATCCTCGGCTTCCTTGGTCGGCGTGCGCAGGGCCATGGCGATATCGTTGGTGATCTGGTCGCCGGCGATCGGGATCACCGCGGTATGGCGGATCGCGCCGTTGGCGTACACGGCGATATCCGTGGTGCCGCCGCCGATGTCGATCAGGCAGACGCCCAGATCCTTCTCGTCCTCGGACAGCACCGCGATGGCCGAGGCCATCGGCTGCAGCACCAGATCGGCGACTTCCAGACCACAGCGCCGCACGCACTTGGTCACGTTCTGCGCGGCGGATACCGCGCCCGTGACGATGTGCACCTTCGCTTCCAGCCGGACACCGCTCATGCCCAGAGGCTCGCGCACCCCTTCCTGGCCGTCGATGCTGTACTCCTGGGTCAGGATGTGCAGCACCTGGTGATCCGGCGGAATGGTCACGGCGCGCGCCGTCTCGATCACGCGGTCGATATCCATCTGGGTCACTTCGCGGTCCTTGATCGCCACCATGCCGTGCGAGTTCACGCTCTTGATGTGGCTGCCGGCGATACCGGCAAACACTTCATGAATCTTGCAGTCGGCCATCAGTTCGGCTTCCTCGAGGGCGCGCTGGATCGCCTGCACGGTGGACTCGATGTTCACCACCATGCCGCGCTTGAGACCGCGCGACGGCGTCTGGCCCATACCGACAATATTGAGTTGGCCATCTTCCAGCACTTCGGCGACGATCGCGACGATCTTCGACGTGCCGATGTCGAGGCCAACCAACATGTTTTTGCTTTCCTTCGGTTTGCTCACCTGTCGCTCCAACTGCTTACTTTTTTCCCGAGGCCGCGGGCGCCCGGTAATCGGGCATCCTCACGGCAAATCCGTTAGGGTAGCGCATGTCCACATACTCGATGTGGTACGGCAGCGCCGCCAATGTCTCTTTCCAGTGCGAGGCGAAGCGCGCCACCCGGCTCTCCACTTCCCCCCTGCCCAACTCCAGCCGGATGCCGTTGTCCAGTCCGAGGCGCCATGCGCGCCGGTCGGACAACCACACCGTGGCCGGTTTCAATCCCGAGACTCCCAGTTCCTCGCGGAACTTTTCCAGCATCAGGCTCATTTCCTTCTGGCTGCCGGCCGGACCGGACAGCACCGGAAGCGCCTCGTCGCTCGCCGCGTCGAACCACTCGCCGCGAACGCTCACCAGGCCGTTCTCGCCCCAGCGCGCCAGCGCGACATGCTCATCCACCTCGATGTCCAGGGTATCCGGCCAGCGCCGCCTCACCTGGGCGTCGCGCACCCAGGGCAGCTTGCCGAACGCCGCCCGGGTCTTGTCGATATCGAGCGTGAAGAACGTCCCGGACAATTCATGCTCGGCGATGAACCGCAACTGCTCGGGGGTTACCCGCTTCATATGCCCGCTGATCTGGATGCGTTTGACCGGAAATACCGGCGCATGCGTCACCCAAAACCCAGATGCATACAAAACCATCAATAATGATGCAAAAAGCAATACATCCGCCAGCCCTTTTAGCGCCTTGTGGTTATCCCACATGCGCCATTTCCAGGATGGCCACGCATAAATCCTCGTAACTCATCCCTTCCGCGCGGGCGGCCATCGGTACCAGACTGTGACTCGTCATGCCCGGAGAGGTGTTCACTTCCAGCAGGTAAGGCTCGCCGGCCTCATCCATCAGGAAATCGACCCGTCCCCATCCGCGGCCGCCCACCACGCGGAAGGCGGCGAGGCACAACTCGCGCAGCCGCGCTTCCGTTTGCGCATCGAAACCGGCGGGACAACGGTAGACCGTGTCGTCGCGGAAATATTTCGCCTGGTAGTCGTAAAACTCCGTGGCCGGTTCGATCTTGATCGTCGGCAGCGCGCGATCGCCGATGATGCCGCAGGTGTACTCGCCGCCACCGATGAAGCGCTCGGCGATCACGAGCTTGTCGTAACGCGCGGCTTCCGCCCAGGCGGCCCGCAAGCCGCCATGCGCCTTGACCTTGGTCACGCCGATGCTCGATCCCTCGGTTGCCGGTTTGACGAAAATCGGCAAGCCCAGTTGCGCCTCCACGGCATCGAAATCGCTATTCGCATCCAGCAGCACGAATTCCGGAACCGGCAGTTCCGCGCCTTTCCATAACAGCTTGGTGCGCCATTTGTCCATGCAGATCGCCGAAGCCATCACGCCCGGGCCGGTGTAAGGCAGCTTCATGCTGTCCAGCACCCCCTGCAGGGTGCCATCCTCGCCAAAGGGGCCGTGCAGGGCGATGAACGCCCGCTCGAACCCTTCGGCTTTCAAGGCTTCGAGCGGCTTTTCCGCCGGATCGAACGCATGGGCGTCGACACCGCGCGAACGCAGGGCGGCGAGCACGCCGTTACCGCTCATCAGCGAGACTTCCCGCTCGGAGGACGTCCCTCCCATCAATACCGCGACTTTGCCGAACTGCTTCATTGCTGCTGTCCTGTCTTTGCCCGGGCCAGGGCGACAACCTTGGCCGGCACGGCGCTCACCGAGCCCGCTCCCATCGTTACCAGCACGTCGCCGTCTTCGGCGGCGGCGAGAATCGCCTCCGGAAATTCCGCGATGTTTTCCACAAAACGCGGCTCCACCTTGCCCGTCACGCGCAGCGCGCGGGCCAGGGCCCGCCCGTCGGCGGCCACGATGGGCGCCTCGCCCGCCGCGTACACCTCGCCGAGAATCAGCGCATCGACCGTGCTCAACACCTTGACGAAGTCTTCGAACAGATCTCGGGTACGGGTGTAGCGGTGCGGCTGGAACGCCAGCAGCAGGCGCCGCCCCGGGAACGCGCCACGTACGGCGGCCAGGGTCGCGGCCATTTCCACCGGGTGGTGACCGTAGTCGTCGACCACGGCGAAGGTGCCGCCGCGCGGCGCCTCGACATCCCCGTAACGCTGGAAGCGCCGGCCCACGCCGGCAAAGTCGGCCAGACCCTTGCGGATCGATTCCACATCGGCGCCGCACTCAAGACCGATGGCGATCGCGGAGAGCGCATTGAGCACGTTGTGACGACCCGGCAGATTCAACACCACCGAGAAGCGGTTTTCCACGCCATTTTTCACTACCACGTCAAAACGCATGCGGCCATGGTCCGCCTCGACGTTCTCGGCGCGGATATCGGCCGATTCGTCAAAGCCGTACGTCGTCACCGGCTTGTTGATGCGCGGCAGGATATCGCGCACGTTCGCATCGTCCACGCACAGCACGGCGCGGCCGTAAAACGGCAGGCGATGAGCGAAGTCGACGAACGCCTGCTTGAGCTTTTCAAAACTGTGCTCGTAGGTGTCCATATGGTCGGCGTCGATATTCGTCACCACCGCCATCACCGGCGTCAGGTGCAGGAACGACGCATCCGACTCGTCGGCCTCCGCCACCAGGAAGTCGCCGCGGCCCAGACGGGCATTGGTTCCCGCGGCGGTCAGGCGTCCACCGATCACGAAGGTCGGATCGAGACCGGCGGCGGCCAGCACCGACGCCACAAGACTGGTGGTGGTGGTCTTGCCGTGCGTTCCGGCGATGGCGATGCCCTGCTTGAAGCGCATCAGCTCGGCCAGCATCATCGCGCGCGGAATCACCGGGATGTGGCGGCGCTTGGCTTCGACCACTTCGGGGTTATCGTTCTTCACCGCCGTGGAGGTCACCACCACGTCGGCGCCTTCCATATAAGTCGCGTCATGCCCGAAAAACACGCGGGCGCCCTGATCCATCAGGCGGCGCGTGGCGGCCGTGTCGGCCATGTCGGTGCCCGAGACGGTGTAACCCAGGCTCAGCAGCACCTCGGCGATGCCGCACATGCCGACGCCACCGATTCCGACAAAATGTATGTGTTTGACTCTGTGTTTCATTTCAGTCCTGTCACGGCCTCGCATTCGTCGGCCACCCGGCGGGCGGCATCGGGAATGGCGAGAAGCCTTGCGCGACGCGCCATCTGCAGGCATTCGTCGCGTGTCGTCGATTTCAGGAGGCTGGCCAACCCTTCGGCCGTCAGCACATGCTGCGGCACGAGGCGGGCGGCGCCGGCCTCCGACAGATACCTGGCATTGCCGGTCTGGTGATCGTCCACCGCGAAGGGGTACGGCACCAGAATGCTGCCAACCCCGGCGGCGGCGAGCTCGGCGACGGTCAACGCCCCCGCCCGGCACAACACGAGATCGGCGTCGGCATAGCGGGCGGCCATGTCGTCGATGAATGCGAGGCATTCGGCGTCGACACCGGCCGCGCGGTAGTTTTCCTTCAAGGTCCCGATCTCTTTCGCCCCCGCCTGATGCGTCACCAGCGGCCTGTCGCCCTCGGACAGCAGCGCGATGGCCTCGGGCAACAGGGTATTGAACACGCGGGCCCCCAGGCTGCCGCCGACCACCAGGAGGCGCAACGGTCCCTGACGGCCCTCGAAGCGCTCCTCGGGACCGGGCAGCGCGGCGATCTCTTCGCGCACCGGATTGCCCACCATGCCATCGAGACAGGGGAAAGCGGACGGAAACGCGAACAGGGTGCGGCGCGCCAGACGCGACAGCACGCGATTGGTCAGACCGGCAACGGAATTCTGCTCGTGGATCACCAGCGGTTTGCCGCACAGCACCGCCATCAGCCCGCCCGGGAAACCCGTGTAGCCGCCGAAGCCGATCGCCAGCGCCGGCCGGTGCCGGCGCAGCACGCCGAAGGTTCTCAGCAGCGCGCGCAGCATCATCGGCGGCAGCGACAGCCAGCGGCGCAGTCCGTTGCCGCGCATGCCGGCGATTTTCAGGGTTTCGATCGCATAGCCGTGCTGCGGAACGAGACGGGTTTCCATCCCGCCTTCCGCGCCGAGCCAGATCACTTCCCAGCCCCGGGCGCTCATCTCGCGGGCGACCGCCAGCCCCGGGAAGATGTGCCCCCCGGTACCGCCGGCCATGATCATCACGGTTTTGCGTGCCATATCCTCTAAACCTTGTAGCCGCGCATGATGCGGCGATTCTCGTAATCCACTCTCAGGAGCACGGCCATGGCGATGAGATTCATCAGCATGGCCGACCCGCCGAACGACATCAGTGGCAGGGTCAGGCCTTTGGTCGGCAACAGCCCCATGTTCACGCCGATGTTGAAAAACGCCTGCACGCCGAGCCAGATTCCCAGCCCCTGCGCGACGAGCGCCTGGTAATACCGCTCCAGCTTTTTCGATTCCACACCGATGTGAAAGGCGCGACGCACGATCCATGCGTACAGACCGATCAGCACGCAGATCCCGACAAAGCCGAACTCCTCGGCGATCACCGCCAGAATGAAGTCGGTGTGCGCCTCGGGCAGATAAAAGAGCTTTTCCACACTGCCGCCCAGCCCTACGCCGAACCATTCGCCCCGCCCGATCGCGATCAGCGAGTGCGACAGCTGGTAACCCTTGCCGAACGGATCGTCCCACGGGTCCATGAAACCCAGCACGCGCTTGAGACGGTACGGCGAGGAGACGATCAGCAAGGTCACCGCCACCACCGCCATCGCCGCGAGCCCCGAAAAAATCCGCATGTTGATGCCGCCCAGGAACAACAGTCCCATCGCGATGCTCAGCACCACCATCAGCGCGCCGAAATCGGGCTCGCGCAAGAGCAGGAACCCCACCACGATCATCGCGGCGAACATCGGCGCGAAGCCTTCCTTCAGACTGTGCAAGAGGTGCGATTTACGCACCGTGTAGTCGGCCGCGTACAGCACCGTGGCGAACTTCATCACCTCCGAGGGCTGCAGGTTCAGCACGAACAGCGAAATCCAGCGGCGCGAGCCATTCACCACGCGGCCGATGCCCGGGATCAGCACGAGCAGCAGCAGCACCAGACCGATCAGGAACAGCTTTCCCGAATACTTTTGCCAGAAACGCGTCGGCACCTGAAAGGCGGCATACCCCGCCGACAACCCAATTGACATGAAAATCACATGTCGTATCAGGTAGTAATACCTGTTTTGCGTCGCCGCATCGCCTTCGGCATAGGCGATCGAGGCCGAGTAAACCATCACCAGACTGATCGACAGCAAGAGCGCGAGCGCCCAGGCCAGCGCCTCGTCGATCGGAGCGATGGCGGCATAGCGCCTCGGCCCGTGCACGATCATCGTGCGGCCTCCCTGGCCATGGCTTCGACCTCGCCGATGAAAACCTCGGCGCGATGGGCATAGTTGCGGAACATGTCGAGGCTCGCGCAGGCCGGCGAGAGCAACACCGCATCACCCGACCTGGCGATTTGCGCGGCTTCGCGCGTTGCCTTTTCCAGAGTGTCGCAGCGCACGACCGGGATCTCTCCGTCCAGCGCCGCCTCGATCTTGTCCGCATCGCGGCCGATCAGCACCACCGCGCGCGCGACGCCGCGACAGGCGGCGCGCAGCGGCGTGAAATCCTGCCCCTTGCCGTCGCCCCCGGCGATCAGCACCACCGGACGCGTCATACCGTACAACGCGGCCTCGGTGGCGCCGACATTGGTGCCTTTCGAGTCGTCGATGTAGGTCACGCCGGCCACCTCGGCGACTTTCTCCACCCGGTGCGGCAAGCCGCGGAACGTGGTCAGCGCCTCGAGCAGCACGGAGCGCGGCAGGCCGATGCCTTCGCACAAGGCCAGCGCCGCCAGTGCGTTCGCCGCGTTGTGCAGGCCTTCGAGCTGAAGCGAGCCGACCGGCAACACGGGGCTCCCGGACGCGGCAAGCACGTACCGGCCGTTCGCGTCTTTTTGCAGGTGGTAATCCGCGACCTGCGCCAGCGAGAACCAGCGCACCTCATGGCCGGGCCGCGCCATCGCGCGCACCAGCGCGTCGTCGCGATTGAGCACCTGCACGCCCCGCCCGGTGAATACCGCGCTCTTGGCATGGGCGTAATCGAGCAGATCGTTGTAACGATCGAGGTGATCCTCGGAAATGTTCAGCACCGTCGCGGCATCCGCTTCGAGGCTGTACGTCGTCTCCAACTGGAAGCTCGACAGCTCGAGCACCCACACGTCGGGCCGCTTGCCCGCCTCCTCGCGCTCCATCAGCGCCTCGAGCACCGGCAAACCGATATTGCCCGCCACCACGGTATCGAGACCGGCGGCGCGGCACAGATGGCCGACCAGCGAGGTCACCGTGGTCTTGCCGTTGGAGCCGGTAATGGCGATGACCCGGCTGCCGTCGCGCGCGATCGCGCGCGCCAGAAGCTCGATGTCGCCGACCACTTCACCGCCGGCCTTGCGCCAGCGCGCCAGCGCGGGCGTCGACAGGGGCACGCCGGGACTCGTCACCACAAGATCGGCGCCGGCGAAGGTCAGTTCATCAAACTCGCCAAGAGCGAGGTCGACTCCCGGCAGCGCCGTCTGGAAACGATCCAGGTTGGGCGGCATCTCGCGGCTGTCGGCGACCGTCACGCGCGCGCCTCGGGCGGCCAGATAGCGCGCCGTGGCAAGCCCGGTATCTCCGAGCCCGACTACCACGATGTGACGGTTATCGAATCGCATATTCACTTCATCCTCAACGCAGCTTGATGGTGGACAATCCGGCCAGCACCAGCATGATGGTGATGATCCAGAAACGGACCACCACCTGGGTTTCCTTCCAGCCCTTCAATTCGTAGTGATGATGCAGCGGCGCCATGCGGAACACGCGCTTGCCGGTCAGCTTGAACGAGGTCACCTGGATCATCACCGACATGGCCTCCATCACGAACAGTCCGCCCATGATGAACAGCACGATCTCCTGGCGAACGATCACGGCCACCGCGCCGAGGGCCGCGCCGAGCGCGAGGGCGCCAACGTCGCCCATGAACACCTGGGCCGGATAGGCGTTGAACCACAAAAAGCCCAGGCAGGCGCCGCAGATGGCCGCGCAGAACACCGCCACCTCATGCGCCCCCGGAATGAACGGCAGGCCCAGATAACGGGAAAACACCGCGTGACCGGCGATATACGCGAAAATCGCGAGCGCCGCCGAGACCAGCACGATGGGCAGCGCGGCGAGTCCGTCAAGGCCGTCGGTCAGGTTCACCGAGTTGGAGGTGCCGACGATCACGAGATAGGTCAGCACGCAAAAACCCAGCGCGCCGAACGGATACACGACATTCTTGAAGAACGGCACGATGAATTCCGTCGTCGCGGGCAGACTCGCGGTACCGACCAGGAATACCCCCGTGCCGATCGCGATCGCCGATTGCCAGAACATCTTGCCGCGCGCCGACAGTCCTTTCGGATCGCGGTACACCACCTTGCGCCAGTCGTCATAGAATCCGATCGCGCCGGTACCGAACAGCACGGCGAGCAGCAGCCATACGTACTTGTTGCGCAGGTCGGCCCACAACAGCACGGTGATACCGATGGACAACAGGATGAGGGTGCCGCCCATGGTCGGCGTGCCGGCTTTCACGAGGTGGGTCTGCGGCCCGTCGGAACGCACCGCCTGGCCCACCTTCAGTTCGGTCAGCTTGCGAATCACCCACGGCCCCATGGCCAGGGAGATGCCCAGCGCCGTCAACGACGCCAGGACGGCACGCAACGTCACATAATTGAAGACGTTGAACGCCCGGATATGATGAGCAAGCCATTCGGCCAACCAGACAAGCACGTTACACTCCCTCTTTGCGATGACCGCTCAAATGCTCCACCACGCGTTCCATGCGCATGAAGCGAGAACCCTTGACCAGCACGGTGCTGCCGGGTTCAAGATTGCCATCGAGCCATGCCAACAGCGGCTCGATCGACTCAAAATGCCTGGCGCCCTCGCCGAAAGCGTCGGCGGCGTGACGGCTCGTCGCGCCCAGCGAGACGAAAACCTCGATGCCGACACGGCGCGCATGCTCGCCGACTTCGGCATGCAGGGCCGGCGCAGTGTCACCCAGCTCCCCGATGTCCCCCATCACGAACACCCGCGGAGCGGAGGCGCGGGCCAGCACGTCCAGCCCGGCTTTCATCGAATCCGGATTGGCGTTGTAGGTGTCGTCGATCAGCGTGACACCCCGCTGAGCGGCGATCCGCATCAGCCGGCCTTTCACTCCGCGAAACGCCGCGAGGCCGACGGCAATGTCTTCCACCCCGAGTCCCAGGGCATGGGCCAACGCGGCGGCGGCCAGCGCATTGCGCACGTTGTGCTCGCCGGCGGCGGGCAGCGCCACGTCCGCCTCGCCATCCGGCGCGACAAGCACGAACCGGCTGGAGGTCTCCGCCAGCGCCACGTCGCGCGCCGTCACGTCGGCCCCCGCGAGGCCGAAGCCGATCCGGCGGCGAGCGCAGTTCTGTTCGGCAAACCGCGCCGCGTTCGCATCGTCCAGATTGATCACGGCGATGCCGTCCGGTCCCAGCCCGGCGAAAATCTCGCCCTTGGCGCGGGCGATGCCCTCCACGCCGTCGAACTCGCCCAGATGCGCGCGCATCGCGTTGTTCACCAGCGCGACATCGGGAGCGGCGATGCGTGTCAGGTAGTCGATTTCGCCGGTGTGGTTCATGCCCATCTCGATCACCGCGTAACGGTGCGTGTCATTCAGTTCGAGCAGGGTCAACGGCAAACCGATATCGTTGTTCAGGTTGCCGCGCGTGGCGAGCACGGCCTCCTCGCCGGCTTTGGCGCGCAGGATGGCCGCCAGCATTTCCTTGACGGTGGTCTTGCCGTTGGAGCCGGTGATGCCGACCAGCGGCACGGAGAACCGGCGTCGCCAGCCGGCGGCCAGCCGGCCCAGGGCAAGGCGGGTGTCGTCGACGGCGATCAACGGGGCGCCGGGCAGATCGAAGCCGCGCGCGACCAGCGCGGCGGACGCGCCGCGGGAGAGCGCGTCCGCGACGAAATCATGCGCGTCGAAGCGCTCGCCCTTGAGCGCCACGAACAGATCGCCCGCGCGCACCGTGCGACTATCGGTTGTCACGCGCAGGATCGTCCGGTCACCGCCGGTAAGTTCGCCACCGGCCAGACGGGCGGCGTCAGACAGCATCAGCATCGTGCGCCCTCCCCCATTCGGTCAGCGCGTCCTCGGCGACGCGGAAATCGGAAAACGGCCGCTTGACACCATTGATGTCCTGATACTCTTCGTGCCCTTTGCCGGCGATCAGCACGATATCCCCGGCGCGCGCCTCGCGGATCGCGCGGTGGATGGCTTCGCCCCGGTCCGCCTCGACAACGGGAGAACCCGGCATGCCGGCGAGAATCTCGCCGATGATGGTCTCGGGCCGCTCACTGCGCGGATTGTCGCTCGTCACGACGGGCACGTCGGCGAGCCGCGAGGCGATCTCGCCCATCATCGGACGCTTGCCGGCATCGCGGTCGCCGCCGCATCCGAACACGCAGAACAGGCGGCTTCCGGCCGGCCGGATCTCGGCGAGGGTTTCCAGCGCCTTTTCCAGGGAGTCCGGGGTGTGCGCGTAGTCGATGACCACCAGCGGCTCGTGCGCGCCGCCGATACGCTGCATGCGGCCGCGCGCGGGCTGGATCATCGCCAGGACACGGACGGCTTCTTCCAGCGCCACGCCGTTGACACACAAGGCGGACAGACAGGCCAGCAGGTTGGACGCGTTGAATCGGCCCAACAGCGACGAGCGGATATCCGCCTCGCCCCAAGGGGTCGTCACGCGCATCGCCAGGCCATCCAGGGTGGCGGACAGGTTCAGCGGACGCACATCGCCGCCGTCAAGACCGTAGCGCACCACGTCGACACTCGGGTCGAGCCGGGTCGCAAGATCCGCGCCGAACGCGTCGTCGACATAGATCACCGCATGGCGCAGGCCTTCCCAGTGGAACAGGCGGGCCTTTGACTCGCCATACGCCTCCATCGTGCCGTGATAGTCCAGATGATCGCGCGTCAGGTTGGTGAACAGGGCCGTGGAGAACGGCACGCCATTGGCGCGGCCCTGGTCGAGCGCGTGGGAGGAAACCTCCATGGTCACCACGTGCGCGCCCTGGCGGCGGTATTCCGCGAGTTTTTGCTGAATGACGACCGGATCCGGCGTGGTGTGCGTCGACGAGGCGAGTTCACCGTAAAAACCGCTGCCCACCGTGCCGATCAGCGCGGCCTTCTGCCCCAGCAGCGAAAAGGCCTGGGCCAGCCAGTGCGACAGGGAAGTCTTGCCGTTGGTGCCGGTGATGCCGATCATCACCATGTCACGCCCCGGATAGCCCAGCACACGGCCGGCGATCTCGCCGGAACGCTCGCGCAGGGCGGGCACGGCCAGATTCGGCACGTTCCAGGACGCATTCCAGGCAAAGCCGCCCGCCGGATCCCACAGCACGCCCACGGCGCCCTTCTCCAGGGCCATCGGGATGAAATCCCGGCCGTCGGTCTGCCCGCCGGGGAAGGCCAGGAACACGTCGCCGGGCAGAATGCGGCGACTGTCGACCTCCACGCGCCGGATGGCTCCGAGGGTTTCCAGTTGGGCCGGATCCCAGTCCGGCAGGCTTGTCTTGCGGCTTTTCATATCCTGTTTCTTCAATAATCCACAGGCACCGGAGTGGATTCCGGCACCAACGCGTTGTTGAACGGCTCGTCGGGCTGCACGTTGAGCACTCTGAGCGCGCCTCCGGCAATGCGGGAGAAAACCGGTGCCGCCACGGCGCCACCGTAGTACTTGCCGGCGGAAGGCTCGTCGATCATGACCGCCACGATCAGCCGGGAGCTCTTGCCCGGCGCAAACCCCATGAACAGGGCGCGGTGCTTGTCGGCGACATAGGTGCGGCCTTCCAGCTTGCGCGCCGTGCCGCTCTTGCCGCCGATGCTGTAACCGATGACCCGGCCTTGCTGCGCGCCGCCGCCTTCGCCGCTGTTGGCCACCAGGACCTGGCGCATGTCTTCGGCCGCCTTGCTGTTGAGCACGCGGCGGCCGCTGGTCGGGGTCGGCGACTTGTAAAGCGACATCGGGAGAAGCACGCCGTCATTGGCGAAAATCGTGTACGCCCGCGCCATCTGCAGCAGACTCACGGAGACGCCGTACCCGAAGGACATGGTGGCCTGCTCGATCGGCCGCCAGCTCTTGTAGTCGCGCAACCGGCCCGATGCCTCCCCGGGGAAGCCGGTGTTCGGGGCATGCCCGAAGCCCAGCGAATCGTAAAAACTCCAGAAATCCTTGGGGGGCACCATCAGCGCGAGCTTGCTCGCGCCGACGTTGCTCGACCGCTTGATGACACCCTCGATGTCCAGCGACGGGGACGGGGACACATCGCGGATCAAGGCCGGACCGATCGTATAGCTGTGGGTATCGAGCACGGTATGGCGATTGGCCTTGCCCTCTTCCAGGGCGATGGCGATGGACAGCGGCTTCATCGTCGAACCGGGTTCGAACAGGTCGATCACCGCGCGGTTGCGCATCATTTCGGGGGTGACGCCGACCCGGTTGTTGGGGTTGAACGACGGATAATTGGCCAGCGCCAGCAACTCGCCGGTATGGGCATCGAGCACCACGACGCCACCGGCGCGCGCCTTGTTTTCCTCAACGGCGTTCTTCAGTTCGCGGTAGGCGAGATACTGGATGCGGTAATCGATCGACAGCGCGACGGTCTGCCCGTCGTGAGGCGGCTGGATGGCGGCGACGTCCTCGAT
This sequence comes from Paludibacterium paludis, assembly GCF_018802605.1. Taxonomy (NCBI): domain Bacteria; kingdom Pseudomonadati; phylum Pseudomonadota; class Betaproteobacteria; order Neisseriales; family Chromobacteriaceae; genus Paludibacterium; species Paludibacterium paludis. The sequence goes on from NZ_CP069161.1 coordinate 4,002,868, forward strand.
GATCTGGCCGCGGCGGTCCTTCAGCACCGTGCGGCGACCGTTGACGCCGGACAGCATTTTTTCGCGGGACAGCTCCACGCCTTCCTGACCCTTGCCGTCCACGCCGGTGAAACCGATGATGTGCGAGACGATTTCACCCGCCGGATAAAAACGCCGGTACTCCTGCTGCTTGGCGATGCCGGGGATGCCGAGCGCCATCACCTTGTCGGCGATCTCCGGATTGATCTGCCGCTTGATGTAGACGAATTCGCGCTTGCGGTCGGCCAGCTTGCTGTCCAGCTCCTGCGGCGACATTTCCAGCAGGCGTGCCAGTTCGCGCAGCTTGGCCGGCGGCACGGGTTCCATATCGGCGGGACTGGCCCAGATCGTCTGAACCGGCGTACTGATCGCCAGTGGTTCGCCGTTGCGATCGGTGATGAGCCCGCGGTTGGCCGGCAGGGTCATTTCGCGGCGGAAGCGCGCTTCGCCCTGATTGACGAGGAAGTCCTGCTGAACAACCTGCAGGTAAACAGCGCGCCCGACGAGCGCGAGGAACAGCACACCGATCGCGCCCAGCACAAAACGCACACGCCCTGGCGTCATGCGCAGGGCGGAGCTTGCCTGGGGTGTGCGGTGATTCAGCGAGTGGGAGCGCATCAGGTCCCCCCTCTCGGTGTCACGACCTGAACTTCTCGGGGATCGGGAGTATGCATGCCCAACCGTGTCGTCGCGGCTTTCTCGATCAACGCGTGGGCCCCCCAGGTCCCTTGTTCGAGCATCAGCTGGCCATACTCGACATCGAGGTCATGCTGGGATTTCTGTTCCTTTTGCAAGTCGCTGTAAAGCTTGCGGGCCACGTACTGCGAGGTCACCACGGACCAGGCGCACAGGACGAGGATGACAAGCAGGATGGCGTTCAACCTGTTCATGCCGCCACCTCCCGCCACGCGCCGCGCGTGCGTTCGGCCACGCGCATGATGGCGCTGCGCGCGCGCGCGTTATCCCGGACTTCCTCCTCGGAAGGCTTGACCGCCTTGCCCGCGAGTTTCAGCGGCGCTTCGGGCATATCGCTCGCGCGCACAGCGACCCAGGAGGGCAGCGTGTCCGTCGTGCTCGCTTCCCGCAGGAATTGCTTGACGATGCGGTCCTCGAGGGAATGAAAGCTGATCACCGCGAGACGGCCGCCCGGCGACAACCGCCTTGCCGCCTGTGGCAGGACATCGCGCAGCTCGTCGAGCTCGCGGTTGATGAAAATCCTTATCGCCTGGAACGTTCTCGTCGCCGGATCCTGACCCGGTTCCCGAGTACGGACGTTTTGCCCAACGAGGAGAGCGAGCTCACGCGTCGTCGTGATGGGACTGACTGCCCGTTGCGCAACAATGGCTGCTGCGATCTTGCGAGCAAACCGCTCTTCACCATAAGTCTTGATGACCTCCCAGATATCGGCCTCTTCGGCGGTGGCCAGCCATTCGGCCGCGGTACAGCCGCGGGACGTGTCCATGCGCATGTCCAGCGGCGCGTCGAAACGGAAGCTGAACCCCCGTCTTCCGTCGTCGATCTGCGGCGAGGAAATGCCCAGATCCATCAGCACGCCATCGACGGCGGCGATGCCAAGCCTGTCGAGTTCTTCGTCGAAGGCCGCGAAACCATTGTGCACAAGGGAAAACCGCGAATCTTCGCGAGAGAGCGCCTCGCCGACGGCGATCGCTTCGGGGTCCTTGTCGAACGCGACAAGGCGGCCTTCCGGCCCCAGCGCCGCCAGAATGCGCCGGCTATGACCGCCTCGACCGAACGTGCAGTCCACGTAGGTGCCGTCGGGGCGGATCGACAGGGCGGCGACGGCTTCGTCGAGCAGCACCGTGCGGTGAGAAAAGGCGGTGGCGCTCACAGCGTGAAATCTCCAAGGTGCCGGGCCAGGTCATCCTGATCGAGCTCCAGGGCGGCGCGGGTCTGGGCTTCCCATTCCTCGCTGTTCCACAGCTCGAAACGGTTGCCCATGCCGACAAGGGCGACGTCCTTGTCCAGACCGACAAGGTCGCGCAGACGGGATGGCAGAAGAATACGGCCGGCGGCGTCCATTTCCAGCGTTTCGGCATGACCAAGCACCAGACGTTGATAGCGCTTGAGCACGGGATTGCCGGCAGGCAGGGTCAGAAGCCGCGCTTCGACGGGTTTCCAGTTGGGTTCGGGATAAAGGAGCAAGTGATCCTGGGATTCGAGTGTCACGACCAGCCGGTGCCCGAACGCGGACAGCAGTGTCTCGCGGTGCCTGGCCGGAATGGCCAAGCGACCCTTGCTATCAAGAGACACTACGCTGACACCACCAATCATGATTCTCTGGACTGACCTCTCGCCGGGTGAAACTCCCCACAATGCCCCACTTTTCCCCACTTTCCGCCACTATAAGAAAGAACATGGCCGGGGTCAATATCAGCAAGAACGAATTCACCTTTTGCGACAAAGACTTAGCCGCAGCGTCAAAACGCAATAACCTTGTCAAATCAGGGGGTTAAAAACGGGACTAAAAGTGGGATATGAAACGAAATGGTCATCAGATATGCAACAGATCAGCCAGGACAACATCGGAAGGGCATTAATCAGCACTACAACATCAATACGCCGACTACTTTAAACGCAAGTCGAATCCAGAACCCTGACCCGTCATTCTACGCCTGACGCCGGAATCGCGCCATCGCGCCTCGTGCCGCGCCGCCGGATGAGCGATTTTTGAAAGTTGCCGCCCCCCCGTTCCACCTACAGTCGGCGATACGGAAAACAACAGGAAGACAGGCATGCCAACACCCTCCATCGCCGGCTCAATAACCCTTCATCACGCCCCTCCCCACGCTCAAAAACCGCGACCGGGACTCCCGATCAACCATGTCAGGAAAACCTCAGGGCAGCCTACGCGGGGCGGGCAAACCAAGGTCGCCGAGGCTCTCCTTGCCGGCGCGAAAAAAACGTTCCGGGACCAGGTCATTATCCATGAACGCGACGCGGTGGCGCGCGCCTACGAAAACTTCCTCCACAAACTGATCGAGAAGGGCTCGGAGGGCTTGCCGGACGCCGCGTCATGGCTGGCGGCGAACCGTCCGACGGCGTCCGACTATCTTGACGCCCACCGCCCGGTGGCTCCGCTCAGAGGAGGAGGCAGACCACCCGCGGTTCGGGCCATGCCAGAACACCCGGTCATGCAGGCGAGCCCCATGCCGGCAACCACCGCCTCCGGCGCCCTCACGCATGAACAAAAGCCAGCAACGGCGCCCCATCGGACCGGCGCGCTCATCGAGGCCAATAACCTTGCCAGTCGGTTGAACGCGAGCCTGCGGGCTTTGCATGCAGACCAGAAAATTCTTCTCGAAAAATTTCGCGCTCGCCGGGCCAAGCCGCATGACGAAGCGACAAAGCATCGCATCGCGGCGTCCATGGCCCGCCTTCAGCCTCGATACGCACAAGGCACCGTCCAAGCCTCGCAGTCCGACATCGATTGCGAAGAGGGCATGGCGGGCACGCACGCTCCACGCCATCGTCCCTCCCTCTCATCGCGATCAAACACGACCGGCGCTCGAACCGCAGAACCGGCCGGCGGCGCGGCCAACCTCCTCCCCGATCTCCGCTTCGCCGCCATCCTGCGCGAGGCGCTGGATTCTCTGACCGAAAACATGGGCGGAGCAATAACCCTCAGTGAGCTCGATAGCCGTTTTATCGATCTGCGCGGCGAGGCGGCCAAGGCCGCGAGCGGAGCGCTGATCGCGGAACCGGCCGGGCAAGGCGATGAAACCACTCTGGTCACCCTGTTCGACACAGTCATCGACCTGCTGGAAATGCCTCCGGGAGAAGCGCAACGCGAAGCCATCCTGGCCTGTCTGGCAACACTGAACGCCGCGCCGCTCGGAGCACACCCTCCTCGCGCGGTAGCACGGTCGACCCCCTCCCGCTCATTCACCCACGCCCCTGACAAAAGAAACGCCATGTCTATCGGAAACCTGTCTCAGTTGCAAAACGCACTCGGCACCACGACCGGATCGTCAACTTCCTCCCGGTCGGGAAGCCGCCGGCTGACAGGGGTCCGCTCGGCGCCAATGCCCCCGGCCTTCAGTCAACAGAGCGACACCCTGCGCGAGACAGCCATTCCCGGCAACCACGACACACGGACGTCGAGCAGGAAACCCGTCGTCGCCCCCAGAAAACGCAACAAACTCTTGCCGCAACAACCCGGAACAGGAGAACTTCCGTTCCGGATCGCCACCGTTGCGAAAGTCGGCCCGCTGGCGTCTTTCAATGCCCAAATCGGCGAACTGGACACCCGACTCAAGGCCGCCCTTTCCAGGCCGGCCCCCGCGCCACACTCGACACCGGCGTCGTCCTCTCCCGTGCAGGCGCCGCCCCGGGAGTCTCTTGCGCGGGCCCTGAGTGCGCCCGATTTGAGCGAATCGTTCGTTGCGCATGCCGATGCGCAGGAGGCCTTGCGCACCAGGTCCGCAGAGTTCGTCCAGCAGTTTCAGGAGCTTCAATTGACCGCGCAGACTGGCCGCCTGTCCGCCAAGGATGCCTGCCTGACCATCGAAACGACCATCCTGCAATTCTGGCATTTGCATGCGTGGCACGCGCAAAAGCTCCAGTCGCTCGGAGCTGGCACAGCCTCCCTGGACAACGTGTTTTCCCGGGAGCTTCTCGCACTCCTGCAGACCGGCCACGACGTGCTTCACACATTGGGCCACAGTGCCCGCACCACGAGCAGCCGCTGGAAATCGCTGTGGCACGGCGATACCCGGCAGAAGAAACTCGACAAGACACGCGCCGTGCTCGACCGCCATGCGGCACGTCTTTTAACCGATGAGCGCAAGAACTATGATTTTGGCAAAACCCAGCCGGGATACCGGACAGCCGATTACATCAAGTGGCTCGCGGCGCGAGGAAAAGATCGGATCAGTGCGTTGCCGGTCAACGACATCGCACACGCGGACACGCTGATCAGGACGCTGCATGAGCAACTGCGCCCCCTGGCCGCGGCGTGGCACTATGCGCGGAAAGAATCCCGCGCGTCGATCGATCACGCCATGCTGCAGCTGGCCAAGGCGGCAGAGCGGCGCCTTGACGGTTTGACACCGCGCCGCGCCCTTGCCCGCAAAAACTTCGACCAGCATCTTGCCCAGCTGAAACGGCGTGCGCACCGGGCGGCTCCGGGCGTGCTGAGAGCCGCATTGCGCGAACAGGCGAGTCCGACGGGCAAGGACGCGACCGCGGGCTACCGGAAAACCCTTGCCGACCACATCGAGACCCGGCTGAACGTGGAGCCGAACCTCACGGTCCGGACGTTTGAACGCCTGCGGCGGCAAGTCGAGGAGTTGCTCGTGGCCTGCGACATGCTCGACGGCTTACCGGCGGCAGAAACCACTCGCGTGGAAAACGGATATTACGAAAGCGTCGCAGAAGACATCAGAAAGAAAGTCGACGCGCTGGCCGCGCCCCGCTGACTCGGCGCGGCATTCGGCCCCATCAAGACAAAAACACCCAAACCGGTTCCGGCCTTCCGCCGGAGCCGGTTTTTCATGCCGGCGGAGATCGATACACAACCTTGCAAGAAATGGCGAAGCCCGCCGCGGTGAGCGGTTCTCGCAAGTCGCGCCGGGAATCCGGGCGTAGATTCATGGCGTTACTTCATTGCGACAGGAACTCGCGACATGTTCATCCATCCATTAAGCCTCATATTCCGGGCATCCCGCAACACATCGCATAATAAAAGATGCCAATTTTTCGCCACCCGGCTGAACGGGGCAACTTCCACTGCGCAAACGCCGCAAACTGTCGGCGGCCAAACTTCGTCCCGCGGGAAGCTGACTCCGGAGCAAATTCAGCGACTCTACCCCGATGCCCAAAACATCATCACCCGTAGCTCCACACCGACGTCCCCCTGCCTGCCGGATACGATCGTAACCGATCACAACGCCTCATCAGGAAAAAAGCCCCCCCTGCCCGGCGCGGTTGATGTACTCAATTTTCGAATGACGCCCCCCAAGACCCCGTCTTCAGCTCAGGACAACATCCCTGGCGCCGCCCTTGCGCTGCCGTCGTTGCCGGCGAAAACTTCTACCGCTCCGGTGAACAACACATTGAGCGACGCACAAACCGTTCAGAATCAGCTCATCAACTTCAGCAACGCGGCGGATTCACTTTTGCACAGCTATCGGGAAAACGGGGGAAAACGGTTTGGCTCGGGCCGGGTTGCCGCGCTTTACTACGAAAACCAGCTGCTGATCAAGGCGCTCGCCCTTTCCGCCACCCGGCAAGAGTGCGTCCGGCAAAACACCGCCGAGACGCTTCGGCACGCCGAACGCATCGACCGGGCCTTCGACTCCGCAGCCCGGAAACTGGTGGAACACGAAAAGCCGCGCGGACTCCTGGCCAACCTGAACCGTGTCTTTACCGGCAAAAAGGCCGGGCAGGCTCGCATCGAAAAACGACTCAAAGCTCTGCACGGCCTTTTTTTGGCGGGTAAGACCCATCCCTGACAGGAAAGGTCCGCCTGGCCAGACTCAGGCGCCCAGTTTTTTCTTCAGCACTTCCTGGGCCTGGGCCGGGTTGGCCTTGCCCTTCGACGCCTTCATCACTTGACCCACCAGGGCGTTGAGGGCTTTTTCCTTGCCGGCGCGGAACTCTTCGACCGACTTGGGATTGGCCGCGATGACATCGTCGACGATCGCCTCGATGGCGCCGCTGTCGGTGATCTGGCGCAGTCCGCGCGCATCGATGATCGCATCGGCGCTGTCATTCCCGCCCCACATCGCCTCGAACACCTCCTTGGCGATCTTGCTGGAAATCGTGTTGTCGACGATACGCGCGATCAGCCCGGCAAGACGCTCGGGATCGATCGGACTTTGGGCGATGGAAAGGCCTTCGCGATTGAGGGATGCGGCGAGTTCGCCGTTCACCCAGTTGGCCGCAAGCTTGCCCTGGCCGGCAAGACGCGCCAGGGTCTCGAAGTAGGTGGCGGTATCGCGGTTTGCCGTCAACAGATCGGCGTCATAGGCCGAAACACCGAAGGAGGCGACGAAGCGGGCCTTCATCGCGGACGGCAGCTCGGGCATATCGGCTTTCACCGCATCGATCTCGCTTTCGGGGATAACCACCGGCAGCAGGTCCGGATCCGGGAAATAGCGGTAGTCGTGCGCGTCTTCCTTGGATCGCATCGAACGCGTCTCGCCGCGGTCCGGATCATAAAGACGGGTCTCCTGCACGACGCGGCCGCCGTCTTCGATCAGTTCGATCTGGCGCTCCACCTCGTACTTGATCGCGGCCTCAAGGAAGCGGAACGAGTTGAGGTTCTTGATCTCGCAACGCGTGCCGAACGCTTCCTGCCCCATCGGGCGGACCGATACGTTGGCGTCGACGCGGAAGGAGCCTTCCTGCATGTTGCCGTCGCAAATGCCCAGCCATGTCACCAGCGTGTGCAAGGCGCGCGCATAGGCGACCGCTTCCTCGGCGGAACGCATGTCGGGTTCGGAGACCACCTCCAGGAGCGGCGTGCCGGCACGGTTCAGGTCGATACCGCTCGCGCCGTGGAAGTCCTCGTGCAGCGACTTGCCGGCATCCTCTTCCAGATGCGCGCGGGTGACGCGGATGACTTTTTCTTCATCGCCGACCTGGATCGCCAGTTCGCCCGGCCCGACGATGGGCAGATCCATCTGGCTGATCTGGTAGCCCTTGGGCAGATCGGGATAGAAGTAATTCTTGCGCGCGAAAACGTTCTTGCGGTTGATCTTCGCGTTCAGGGCGAGTCCAAGGCGGATGGCTTTCTCCACCGCGCCGCGGTTGAGCACCGGCAGCACGCCGGGGAAGGCCAGTTCGACCACCGAGGCCTGGGTGTTCGGTTCGGCGCCGAAAGCGGTCGACGACCCGGAAAAAATCTTGGAGGCGGTCGAAAGCTGCACATGCACTTCCAGACCGATTACTACTTCCCATTTCATGGCGTCATCTTCCTAATCGTTTACAGTGCCGGCGCGCGCAGGTGCCAGTCGGTGACTTGCTGGAAGCGGTGCGCCACATTGAGCATCTTCGCCTCACCGAAATAATTGCCGATGATCTGCAGCCCGACCGGACGGCCCTTGCCATCGAAGCCCGCCGGCACGCTCATGCCCGGCAGACCGGCGAGGTTGACCGACAGCGTGTAGATATCGGACAGGTACATCTGCACCGGATCATCGCTCATCTGGCCCAAGTCGAACGCCGCGGTCGGCGCCACCGGCCCGAGGATCACATCGCACTGCGCGAAGGCCGCCTTGAAGTCGTTGGCGACAAGCCGGCGGATTTTCTGGGCCTTCAGGTAGTACGCATCGTAATAGCCGTGGGACAGCACATAGGTCCCGACCATGATGCGGCGCTTGACCTCGGCGCCGAATCCTTCGGCGCGCGTCTTCTCGTACATATCGACAAGATCCGAGTATTCGGCGGCGCGGTGACCGTAGCGCACCCCGTCGAAACGGCTCAGGTTGGACGACGCCTCGGCCGGCGCGATCACATAGTAGGCCGGGATCGACAGCTCGGTGTTGGGCAGCGAAATATCCACGACCACGGCGCCCAGCTTGCGCAGTTCGGCGACCGCCTCGTCGACGACGCGCGCCACATCGGCCGACAGGCCGTCGGCGAAGTATTCACGCGGCAATCCGACACGCAGCCCGTCCAGAGGCTTCTCCAGATCGCGGGTGTAATCCTCCGTCTCGCGCTCGAGACTGGTGGAATCCCGGGGGTCGAAACCCGCCATGACGTTCAGCATCAGCGCGCAGTCTTCGGCCGTCTGGGCCATCACGCCGCCCTGATCGAGCGAGGAGGCGAACGCCACCATGCCGAAACGGCTCACCGTGCCGTAGGTCGGCTTGATGCCGGTGATGCCGCAATGCGAGGACGGCTGGCGGATCGAACCGCCGGTATCGGTGGCCGTGGCGACCGGCGCCATGCGCGCCGCGACCGCCGCGGCGGAACCGCCCGAGGAACCGCCGGGGATGGCGCGGATATCCCAGGGATTTTTCACCGGGCCGTACCAGGAGTTCTCGTTGGACGAACCCATGGCGAACTCATCCATATTGGCGCGTCCGAGCGTCACGAGACCGGCGGCGCGGCAGCGCTCCACCACGGTCGCGTCGTACGGGGACACGAAATTGTCCAGCATGCGCGAACCGCAGGAGCTCTTCCAGCCCTGCTGACAGAAGATGTCCTTGTGGATCAGCGGCACACCGGCGAGCGCGCCGGCGGCGTTGCGCGCGCGCAGCTCGTCGGCGGCGCGGGCTTCGGCGAGCGTGCGTTCGCGGTCGACGCTGATCAGCGCGTTCAGTGCCGGGTTTAGCGCCTCGATGCGATCCAGATACAGTCCGGCCAGCTCCAGGGCGGACACGCGTCCGGCGGCGAGTTCCGCGGACAGCGTCTTGAGAGTTGCATTAATCATTTTTTCGTATTTCCCGCGCACACTTACTCGATAACCTTGGGAACGAGGAAGAGCCCCGCCTCTACCTGCGGCGCCACCGCCTGGAACGCTTCGCGCCGGTTCGTTTCGGTCACCACGTCGTCGCGCAGGCGCAGCGCGGTTTCCTGCGGATGGGCCATGGGCTCGATACCGTCCGTATTGACAGCCTGCATCTTCTCGATCAGACCGAAAATGGTGTTCAGCTGAGCGCCGACCGACTCGATTTCGTCGTCAGTCACGGCGATGCGGGCCAGTTTGGCAATCCGCGCGACATCCTGATGCGTCAATGACATGGTGTCCTCGTCAAAACCTTTAATATTTCAAGTTTTATAGGGTATCATAGCCAGTTTGATTCTCCCAAGATTCACGTCGCACAACGACGCCCACGGAACGGCCCCGCCAAGCGAGGGCTCGATCTTCCGGCGCCGGGGTGGTAAATAATGCTACGGGGTTTGCGGGCCCACTTTCATGCCCAGCGCCTACATAATGGAAACTGAACCAGGATCGCCCAATGTTTCGTTCGCTGACCGGATACTTCTCCAACGACCTCGCCATTGACCTTGGCACCGCAAACACGCTCATCTACATGCGCGGCAAAGGCATTGTGCTGGATGAACCCTCCGTCGTGGCCATTCACAACGACGCCCCGACCAACAAGAAATCCATTCTGGCCGTCGGTCTGGAAGCCAAGAAGATGCTGGGCCGCACGCCCGGCTCGATCCAGGCCATCCGCCCGATGAAGGACGGCGTGATCGCCGACTTCACCGTGACAGAGCAGATGCTCAAGCAATTCATCAAGAAGGTCACCCCGAGCCGCTTCTTCTCGGCGAGCCCGCGCATCGTGATCTGCGTGCCCTGCGGCTCGACCCAGGTCGAACGCCGCGCGATCAAGGATTCGGCACTGGCTGCCGGCGCCCGCCGCGTGGAACTGATCGAAGAGCCGATGGCCGCCGCGATCGGCGCCGGCCTGCCGGTCGAGGAGCCGACCGGCTCCATGGTGGTCGACATCGGCGGCGGCACCACCGAAGTCGGCGTGATCTCCCTTGGCGGCGTGGTCTACTCCAACTCGGTGCGGGTCGGCGGCGACAAGTTCGACGAAGCGATCATCAATTACATCCGGCGCAACTACGGCATGCTGATCGGCGAAACCACCGCCGAAGAAATCAAGAAGACCATCGGTTCGGCCTTCCCGGGCGCCGAAGTGCGCGAGATGGAAGTCAAGGGCCGCAATCTGGCCGAAGGGATTCCGCGTTCCTTCACGGTCTCCTCGAACGAGATTCTCGAGGCCCTCACCGAGCCGCTCAACCAGATCGTCTCGGCCGTGAAGATCGCGCTCGAGCAGACCCCGCCCGAACTGGGCGCGGACATCGCCGAGAAGGGCATGGTCCTCACCGGCGGCGGCGCGCTGCTCAAGGACATCGACCGCCTGCTCGCCGAAGAAACCGGTCTGCCGGTGTTCGTCGGCGAAGAACCGCTGACCTGCGTGGTGCGCGGCTCCGGCAAGGCGCTCGAGAAAATGGACAAGATCGGCACCATTTTCACCAACGTTCCCTAAACCGACTCTGATGCCCGCCCCGCAAGGGGCGGTGGTGTTTCAAATGGACTTTGCCAACAATCCCAGCTTCATCAGGCAGGGTCCGAGCCCTGCCGCACGACTGGCGCTGTGCGCCGCGCTGTCGGTGACACTGCTGATCAGCGACAGCCAGTTCGGGCTCATGGAACAGGTGCGCCAAGGCTTGTCCGTGGCGTTCTACCCGCTGCAACGGGCCGTCAACATGCCTGTCACCGCCGCACGCGCCGTCAGCGACTTCTTCACGACGCAAGCGAGCCTGCAGGCGGACAACAACGCCCTGCGCAACAGGCACCTGGCGATGGCGGCCCGGCTGCAACGGCTCGAAACCCTCGAGCACGACTATGAAACGCTGCGCCAGCTCAACCATCTGAAATCCGCGCGCCGCGACGCCGGAGAACTGGCCGAGGTACTGTATACCGGTCGCGATCCCTTTTCCTATAAGATCATCATCGACAAGGGCGAGGACGCCAAACTGCGGCCGGGCCAGCCGGTGGTCGACGAGCAGGGACTGATCGGCCAGGTCACCCGGGTTCAGCCGCTGACGGCGGAAGTCACGCTGGTGGTCGACAAGACGCTGATGATTCCCGTCATGCTGCAACGGACCGGCGCGCGCGCCATCCTGTACGGTTATGGCGGCGGAGTGGACGTGCGATACCTGCCGGTACATGCCGATGTGCAGTCGGGGGACCTGTTCGTCACCTCAGGCATCGACGGACTCTATCCGGAAGGGATCCCCGTGGCCAGGATCAGCCGGGTCGACCGCAATGGCGACACGGCGTTCATCCGCCTCGCGGCGGTCCCGGTGGCCGGCGTGCAGCGGGGACGCTACGTAATGGTGCTCGACGAGAAGGCGCATGTTCCCGCCCGCCCGGCCGAACCACCGCCTCCCGCGCCCAAAGCCAAGAAGAAATCCGCCGAAGACGAGGATAATTGATGTCGTTCGACCGCCCGAAAGAAATTCTCAAGCCGGTGAAGCGCCGCATCATCTTCCTGAGTTTCGCTCTCGCGATCCTGTTCGAGCTGTTGCCGCTGCCGCAGGAAGCCCAGGCGTGGCTGCCCGATTTCACCGGTCTGCTCGTGCTGTACTGGGTGATCAACCAGCCTCGGCGTGTCGGCATCGGCACCTCCTTCTCGGTGGGCATCCTCGCCGACATCGCCAGCGCGGGCCTGTTCGGCCAGCACGCCCTCGCCTATTCGGTGACGAGTTTTCTTGCCCTCTTGCGCCAGCGCCAGCTTGTCATGTTCAACCTCGGCCAGCAGGCGCTGAGCGTGCTCGGGCTGATGCTGATCAACCAGTTCATCATGGTCGTGGCGCGCATGCTGACCGGCTCGGCCTTCGCCGGATGGTCGTACTTCCTCCCCCCGTTGACCGGAGCGCTGCTGTGGCCGCTGATCACCAAGCTGTTGCTGCTGCCCTACCGCAACATGGACTGAATCGCCGATGCATCGCCCCCAGCTGAAGAATCTCCAGGCGGAGGAAAGCCAGTTCCAGCTGCGCCTCCTGGCCGCCTACATGTTCATGGTGCTGATGTTCATCGTGCTGATCGCACGGTTCGTCTGGTTGCAGGTTTTCCAGCACGAGCACTACAGCACCCTGGCGCAAAGCAACCGCATCTCGCTGGTTCCCATCCTCCCGAACCGGGGATTGATCGTCGACCGCAACGGGGTGGTGCTGGCCCAGAACTACTCGGCCTACACCCTGGAACTGACCCCCAGCAAGATCGACAACCTGGAAAAGACCATCACCGAGCTTTCCGCTTTGGTCGACATCGCGCCCCGGGATCTGAAACGGTTCCGCAAGCTTCTTGACGAGTCCAAGGGCTTCGAAGCGATACCGCTGAAGGTCAAGCTCACCGACGAGGAAGCCGCCCGCGTCGCCGCCAACGGCTGGCGCTATCCGGGCGTCGAAGTGAAGGCGCGGCTGTTCCGCGACTATCCGTACAAGGAAATGACCAGCCACGTGCTCGGTTACATCGGCCGTATCAACCAGCAGGACAAGGACCGGCTGGAGGACGAGGAAAAGACCACCAATTACCGCGGCACGACCTATATCGGCAAAACCGGTCTCGAGGCGGTCTATGAGGACGACCTGCATGGCTCGGTCGGCTTCGAGGAAATGGAAACCGACTCGGGAGGCCGCGCCATCCGCTCGCTCAAGCGCACCCCTCCGGTCAACGGCAACACCCTGAAACTGGCGCTCGACATCCGGCTTCAGGAAATGGCCGACAAACTGTTCGGCGAACGGCGCGGAGCCCTGGTCGCGATCGACCCTTCGACCGGTGGCGTGCTGGCCTTTCTCTCCAAACCGGGCTTCGATCCGAGCCTGTTCATCGACGGCATCGACAACCAGACCTGGGCGGGGCTCAACGGCGACTGGCAAAAACCGCTGGTCAACCGCGCCTTGCGCGGCGTCTACCCACCCGGCTCCACGTTCAAGCCCTTCATCTCGATGGCCGCGCTCGAAAGCGGCGTGATCGGCAAAACCGATATCCGTCCCGCGCCTGGCTCATTCTACCTGCCGGGCAGCTCGCATGAATTCCGGGACAGCAAGAAAGCCGGTAACGGCATGGTCAACCTGTCTCGCGCCATCACCGTTTCGAGCGACACCTTCTTCTATCGGCTGGCCTGGGAGATGGGCATCGACCGGATCCACCCCGTTGTCGGCCAGTTCGGCCTCGGCAGCCGCACCGGCATCGACCTGGACGGCGAGGCGACCGGAGTCTTGCCCAGCAAGCAGTGGAAAGCAAAACGCTTTGCCAAATGGGGCGCCCAGGCCGGCAAGTGGCTGCCCGGCGATGTGGTGAGCATCGGCATCGGACAGGGCTACAACGCCTACACGCCGCTGCAGATGGCCAATGCGACGGCGATCATGGCCAACGAGGGTGTGGTGTTCAAACCCCACCTGGTGCAAGAGATTGTCGACACGCACACCGGCAAGACCCGGCGTGTCGAAGCCCAGCCGCAGCGGGTTCTGCCATTCGCCAAGGACAATTTCGCCTACATCAAGCAAGGTATGGCCGGCGTGCTGGCTCCCGGCGGCACGGCCGCGCGTATTGGCGCCGGGCTGTCCTACTCCATGGCGGGCAAGACCGGCACGGCGCAGGTGGTCAGCATCGCGCAGGGACAGAAATACAACGCGGCCGCGCTCGCCGAACAAAAACGCGACCACTCGTGGTTCATCGCCTTCGCGCCGGTCGACAAACCGCGCATCGCCGTCGCCGTGATCGTCGAGAATGCCGGCTGGGGCGCGGCAACCGCCGGCCCCATCGCGCGCGCCCTGTTCGACTTTTATCTGACCGGCAAAGTGCCGGGCGACATGGGCCAGTTCAAAACCATACCGCAGGAGGCACCGTCGACCGATGCAGCCCCACCTGATTAAACGCATCTGGCTCGTCATCAGAGAGCCGCTGGACGCATGGCTGATGCTGTTTCTCGGCCTGGTGTTCCTGCTCAGCCTGCTGGTGCTCTATTCGGCCTCCAACCAGAGCTTCTACAAGATCGACAACAAGTTGATCTACACCTTTCTGTCGCTGGTGATCATGTGGCTTCTGGCGCGGGCCCGGCCGCAGGTGGTGATGAATTTCGCGCCGCCGATCTATCTGTTCGGCCTGATTCTGCTGCTGCTGGTGCACTTCAAGGGCATTACCGTCAATGGTTCGACACGCTGGCTGTCCATCGGCGTGACCCGGATCCAGCCGTCGGAAATCATGAAGATCGCCCTGCCCATGATGCTGGCCTGGTACTTCCAGAAATTCGAACTGTCCATCCGCTGGTGGCACTACGGTGTGGGCGCCCTGCTGATGATCATCCCCGGAGCGCTGGTGCTCAAACAGCCCGATCTGGGCACCGCGACACTGATCATGGCGGCGGGATTCTTCGTGCTGTTCTTCGCCGGCCTGTCCTGGAAAATCATCATCGGCGGCATCGTGGCCGGGGCCGCCGCGCTGCCCATCGTCTGGCCGCTGCTGCACGACTACCAGCGTAAACGGGTGCTGACCCTGATCGACCCGATGACCGATCCGCTGGGGGCCGGCTACCACATCATCCAGTCGATGATCGCCATCGGCTCGGGCGGACCGTTCGGCAAAGGCTGGCTCAAGGGGACGCAGACTCATCTGGACTACATTCCCGAACGGACCACCGACTTCATTTTCGCGGTCTACTCCGAAGAGTTCGGCATGATCGGGAATATCCTGCTTGTCGTTCTCTACCTGCTGATCATCAGCCGCGGACTGATGATCACCGCGCGCGCGCCGACTCTGTACGGACGCCTGATGGCCGGATCCATCACCCTGTCGTTCTTTGTCTACGCGTTCGTCAACATGGGTATGGTATCGGGAATTCTTCCGGTCGTCGGCGTGCCCCTTCCTTTCGTTTCCTATGGCGGCACGGCAACGGTCACCCTGTTCGTGGGCATGGGAATGCTGATGGGTATCGCAAACCAGAGAAAATAACTTAACCTCATTGCCAACCATCAATCCCGTCATTAGGATAAATACTCAACCATAAGGCCACCGCATGACGGCTGGCCACGAGGAGAGTAGAGATGGGCTTTGACGTGGAACTCCTGCTGCTGGCCCTCGGGCCCGTTTTCGTGCTGTTCATCGGCGCCGAAGCGCTGTATTACCGCAAGCACGGCATACTCGGCCAGCGCTTCTGCCTTCGCGACAGCCTGTGCAATCTGGCGCTGGCGCTGTTGCACCAGGGCGCCGACAAGATCGCCTGGCTTCTGGTATTGCCGCTCTATCAGGCGGTGTACCAGCACCGGCTTTTCACTTTCGATGCCTCCTGGGGGAGTTTTCTGGTGCTGTTCCTCGCCCAGGATTTTCTCTACTACTGGTTCCACCGGGCCAGCCACCGCGTGCGCTGGCTGTGGGCGGCGCACAGCGTGCACCACAGCTCGCGACTGATGAATTTTTCCACCGCGTTCCGCCAGAGCCTGATGTATCCGGTGGCCGGCATGTGGGCATTCTGGCTTCCGATCGCCTGGCTCGGCTTCCCGCCCGGCCAGGTCGTCGCCATCGTGCTGCTCAATCTCGCCTACCAGTTCTTCGTGCATACCCAGGCCATTCCCAAGCTCGGCGTCCTGGAATGGGTACTCAACACGCCGTCGATCCATCGCAGCCACCACGCGAAAAATCCTCGCTACATCGATCACAATTACGCGGGGGTGCTGGTGATCTGGGACCGGATGTTCGGAACCTACGTAGAGGAGACCGCGGACGACCCTTGTGATTACGGCACGGTCAAACCGGTCAACAGCTTCAATCCATTCTGGGTCAGCCTCGTCGAATGGCGCGATATGCTGGTCCATGCCTGGCGGGCGCCAACGCTCAAAGGCAAGCTGATCCAGCTGTTCGCCCCCCCGGAGAGGGCGGAGAGGGACACCCTCCCCGACCTCCGGGATCCGGATACCGCGCCCGATCCCCGTTGACCAACGCACACGAGGGGGAGATTCACGCTGCGGCGCTATTTCCTGTGCTCGTCATGCACCGGCGGCCGATTTGGCGAGGGCGTTCCCGTTTGGTCACGCCGGTCCTGCTCCCGCCAACGGCGGCGTCGCGCTTCATCCCACTCCACCACCTGCCTGTACAACGGCCAGACATGGGAATTGTGCAGAAACCCGGACGTCTCGACCGGCGGCGCGCTGAAGTCCGCCCGGGAAACAAATGTCCCGAACAGCGCCGCGAACGACGGCAAGTTGTAACCGGGGGGCACCATCGACTCGATTTGGTTACGCAGCGATCTGACCGCGCCGATATCGTCCAGCGTCACATTGCTCCTTAGCATGCGCAAAGCCGGAAACACCCCCGGATCCAGCACTGCCAGCTGACTGCGCGACGTTCCCGCATGCTCGCGGAAATAGCGCTCAAGCCAGTCTAGATCGTCGTAAACCCGCGGCATCATGATTTGCTCTACTTCCAAAACGGTGGTTTGCAAATGATCGCGCACGGCGATGTATGCCTCCGCCGGATCGCTGTCGGACACGGAGAGGGTGGCCAGGCGCGCGCGCAATTGCTCCGCGGCGGCGCTGACGGTACGGATCGGCGGCATATGTGACTGCTCGGCGCGGAGCAAGCCCATTTGCAATTGCCGGCGCAATGCATGAATGGAGCGGATCAGCTCGACGGCACCGTCAGGTCCCAAGCGCCGGACCAGGCCGCGCACGTTTTCATTTCTCTTCAGTCTGGCCAGATTGGGAGCCTGCATCCACGGGATCTGATCCAGATTCATCGCCGCCAGCGCATCGGTGAGGAAGCGGGCCACCGTTTCGTTCTCGGTGCGAGGATTGGACTGAACGAGTCCTTCCAGGGTCTGCTCAAGGCGCCCGATCATGCGCGAAACCTCCGCGGCATCCAGTGAGGCCGGACCGCCCGCCAGCGATTGCATCGCGAAATTAAACCGGGGGACTTCGGGAATGGCTTCCGGGCCGGTATGGAAGATATTGCGCAGCGTATAGATTTCCGACCCGCGCAGCATCAGATACCCGACAACCCGGGCCAGCGTCCCCGCATCGCGTTCGGAAATCCGGGAAACGTTACCCGTTAGCCGGCTAAACACTTGCCGCATGTAGGTGGTTTGTTCGGGAAACTGGTTGGCGTAGTCACTACCGAGGGTCAGCATGCCAGACAAATTCCGGTACGCACGGGCATTCGCCGATGCGGGCCGACCGCCGCTATCCTGTGCCGCCACCAGTTTCTGCAATTGTGTGCGCACCTGCTGCAGACTGTCCGGAGCGAAACCACGCCGCATGATGTGCAGCAATTCAAGGTAGGCCTCCGAGCCGGCCTGCGTGTCCACAAGGTAACGGGGCGCAAGTTGCTGTCGATGGAACTGGAGGATCCGCTCGAGAAGTGTGTTGATTTCAACCAGCACCGGCCCCTGCGCACGCAGCAGTTCATCGAACTCCAACGTGGAGGAAGCCCGCGTCCGCAGGATTTCCAGACGCTCGGCCCACTGCCGCAGAGCCATACGGACTGGCAAGGAAGCATTCCCGTCATAAGGGGTCAGCATCATCGCGATCAGATAGCTCTGCTGAAGCGCCATCCGGAATGCCACAAGCGCCGGGCTGTCCGCGGCATCCTGGGCGAGGCGGCGCGGGCAAACGTAGCGAAACGGCTCCTGGCCATCCCCTCCGGCCGCCGCCCCGTCCCCCTTCCCGGAGTTTCCTGCCGGGGGAGAGCCGCCGGCGCCGCCGGTCCCGCGGTTTCCGTTGTCGGTCTGGCCGGGAGTCCCGCCCCGGCTTTCACCCCGAATGCAGTTTCCCGCCTGTTTGAGCAGACTGTTCCATTGCGTGGCATTCGGGTCTTCTTTGCCGTTGGCGATTCGGCCATTCACCGGCTCGAACCGGTAGGTATAGATACCGGGCCCGGAATGGTCGGAAGGCCGCATCAGGATCAGGTTTTCAAAGGTTTCGAGCAACCCGTGCCATGAAAACGCGCGCTTGACCTTGATGGGAGGAAGTTCATTTTGGTTCGCTTCGGCCGGTGCCACAGGGAAACTGCATAAAATGGACAGTGCACCGATGGCCAGCGCCTTTCGCTGACGATTCGAGGATAGTCTCAAGGATACCCCTCCATAACGTAAACGCCGTGAAAATTGGCACGAGTCACGGGTCATGCGCCGGATTCACACCATGCGGACGACCCGGCAGGCGGGTCCACGCCATGATCGGTCCCGGATACCGTGCGCGTCAGCTTCACGGTGCCGTTACATGGAGAAGGAAATATCCTGAAATCCGCAAGGAACGGTAAGAGGACGTGTGTGAACCGGGGAAAAGAAGGAGGTCAATGGATTCGGCCCGGAACCCACCAACGGTCGGCCGGGTAAGAAACGGGTGAATGACAGGGCCACAGAACAAGCATTTATCATTAAAAATACCTATTAATTATAATGACAATCCTGTGTGCACCTTATCTCCAGTGCTGCGTTTAGTTCGGATTCGCTTTCAGAACTGCAACGTTCCCCGGAGATACCATGAAAAGAAAAATGGGATTCTGGATGTGCTCCGCGCTGGTCATCGGCAACATGATCGGCTCGGGCATTTTTCTTCTGCCCTCCTCACTGGCCCCGTTCGGCATCCATAGCCTGTGGGGCTGGGCCCTGGCGACCGCCGGGTCGGTCTGCCTGGCGATGATGTTCGCGTTCCTGGTGCGCGCCGAGCCCGCCGCCGGTGGTCCTTACGCCTACACCCGCCGCGCCTACGGCGATTTCGCCGCCTACCTGTGCGCGTGGTGTTACTGGAAGGCGGCCTGGATCGGCAACGCGGCGGTGGCCGTCACGCTGGTGGGCTACCTCAAGGTTTTCGTGCCGGCGCTCGCCAATCCGGTGGCCGGCTGCCTCGCGGGGGTAGGGTTCATCTGGTTCTTCACCCTGGTCAATCTGATGGGCACCCGCACCGCCGGCGCCTTCGGACTGATCATGACGCTGCTCAAGCTCGTGCCGCTCGTACTGGTTGGCGTTGCCGGCCTGCTGCATTTCGATGCAGCCAACATGCAGGCCGCCAGCGCCCAACCAGCGGGGGCAATGTCCCTCGCCAACATGGTATTCCAGGTGGCGGCGCTGACCATGTGGTCGTTTGTCGGTCTGGAGTCCGCCACGGTTCCCGCCGAGGATGTCGTCTCCCCGGAAAAAACCATACCGCGCGCGACCGTGTTCGGCACCATCTTCACGGCGGTGATCTATATCGTCTCGGTCACGGCCATTCAGGGCATGATTCCGGCCGCAGATCTCGCCAAATCCAGCGCGCCGTTCGCCGACGCGGCGGGCATACTGTTCGGCAAGACCGGTTATCTTCTGGTGGCGGCAGGCGCCGTGGTGGCCTGCATGGGCACACTCAACGGCTGGGCGCTGCTGCAAGGACAGATTCCGATGGCAGCGGCCCGCGACGGCCTGTTTCCCCATTCGCTGGCACGCCTTAACCGCCATGGGGTCCCGGCCAACGGACTGATCGCATCAAGCGTGCTGGTCACCCTGCTGATGGCCATGGATTTCAACGACAACCTGGTTGGCATGTTCAACATCGTCGCGCTGCTGGGCACATTGACCGCGCTGATCCCTTACGGGTTTTGCGCCGCGGCCCAATTGCAGATCCTGGTGGATGAAGAAACGCCGGTCAGCGCCCGTGAAGCAAAACGCGCCTCCGCGACCGCCGTCCTGGCGTTCCTGTTCACGTTGGGCGCCATTTACGGCGCCGGACGCGATGCCGCGTTCTGGACGTTCCTTGTGCTGATGGCGGGCATACCGATGTATACCTGGCGGCAATGGCGCAACCGTGTGGAGGCGCGCCTCGCCGCGGGGTGACGCGGGGCTTACGAGCCGGACATGAAGGTGCGCACGCCGGAGCCGACGAACTGCACGCCCACGCAGATCAGCAAAAAACCCATCAGGCGGGTCATCACCTCGCGTCCGGCATGGCCGAGGCGCTCGGAAATCATCACCGATGAGCGTAACACCAGCCACATGCCGAGGCTGGTGCCGCAAATGGCGGCAAACGTCATGGCGAAGGCCAGTGATTTGGCGGCGAAGGACGACAGTTCGGCGATTTCGGTGGAAATGCCGATCACCACGGCGATCGTTCCCGGGCCGCTGATGCCAGGCATCGCGATGGGGAAAAACGCGTAATCGTCGCGCTGGCTGTCCGGGCGCGGCGCCATGCCAGGATCCTGGGTCAGGAACAGCATGCGATAACCGAGCACCGCCACGACAAACCCGCCGGCGATGCGCAACGCGCCGTAGGAGATGCCGAATACCGACAGGATCACATTCCCGGCCAGCAGGCACACCAGCATGATCATTCCCGCATACAGGCAGGCCCACTTCGCGTGATTCGCGCGGCGCTCTTCACTCATGTGCCGAGTCAGCGTGACGAACAGGGGAATTTTGGACAAGGGATTGGTGATCGTCACCAGGCTTATCAGGCCGCCGAACAGGAATTGCAGCGACAGGGTCTTGAACATGAAGACAGTCCACACGTGTAATCAAGGGAATTCTAATATAGATGACACGATCTGACGACATGCGGCGTCGTTGGCGCATAAAGCGCCGTCGCAACGTCGACAGAACACGTCGCGGCTGCGGCACTTTGTCACAGGGTCCGCCCTACACGCCTATGTTAATGTGATCTATTGCCAATATGACATTAGATGGAGCCCAGATGAAACATTGCCTGTCCGCCCTTTGCCTGTGTGTCCTATCGCTTGGCGCATCCGCGCATGAATACCAGATCGGCAAGATTCATATCGCTCACCCCTGGGCCCGCGCGATGCCGGCGTCGAGTCCGACTTCCGCTGTCTACTTCGGTCTGGACAATCAGGGCGCCGACGGGGATCGCCTGCTCTCGGCCGAGACCCCTCGCGCCAAGGCGGCCGAACTGCACAGCAACACGGTCGAGCAAGGCGTGATGCACATGCGCAAGATCGAAGGCGGTGTTGCGGTTCCCGCTGGCGGCAAAATGGCTTTCGCGCCTGGCGGCTTGCATGTGATGCTGATCGGCCTCTCCGGTGAACTCAAGGTCGGCGAACGTTTTCCGATGACACTGCGTTTCGAGAAGGCGGGGAAAGTCGACGTGCAGGTGCAGGTCGAAAAAGGAATGCCGGGCGGTCATTGAAACGAGGTGTAACGCGGCCGCTACATCGTGCGGCGCAACAAAACCGCCGGATTAGAGTTAATGCTTTACCTTGTCCGGCGGTTTGGGCACACTGACACTGTCTGAACACCTTTCAGGCAATATTCAACCAGCAGCTCAACCGGTTTCCCGCCAGCGAGCACTGCGCCAAGTCAAACCTGAAAACGAAGAAGAGATAGAGGAGAGAGCCGCCCTGCGGCTTGATGAACAACAGGATCACCAGCGGGAAACCGGTTCCTTTTTACCCTCATCGCCCCTTGCGGCGCCCCCTTGCCTCCCTACCCAACGGAAAGTCGTCTCTCCTGGCTGTCGGTTATTTCCGATTCTTTATCATGGCCGCGTCCAGCGGGAACCGAACCGCCCCAACCGCTTCGAATCCATTCTCTACGTCCCTGTTTTTCTTGAACGTTATCAATAGAGATGGAATCTATGAAAATTGCGATAGCCACATTGACCGCGTCAGCCTTTCTGCTCACCGGATGCGGTAGCGGAGGAAACAACGGCAGTTCCTCGAACACCCAGCAGACTACGACCCGCGCCGGCACCCCGATCACCGAGAAACAAAACCCGGAAGGGATCTGGCTGGGCACAACCAAGAACCGCAAGCGGGCCTTCGCCCTTGTCGGCCCGGTTCAGGCAAGCGGCCACCAACCGTTCCACTTTGCCATTGACGTCGGCACGCACCGTTACATGCCAAGCATCGCCGGATTCCTGACCAGCCAGATCCGGACCTTTTCAGCCAACGATGTCAAAAGCCCATTCTCGGCCACCCGGCTGGCGCTGGAGGGCAACATAACCAGCGGGCAGTTCCTGACGGCGCGTCTGGTGGTACCAGGATCGTCCAATGACACACCGGTCGAAGAATACGCGTTCGACTACAACCCGGATTACGATCGTCCTCTGCCGGTGAAAGCCCTGATGGGCAACTACAGCGACCTCGCCCGCACCCTGCCCGGCTACGGAGGTTATGACCATCAGTCCCCCCTGGCGCTAACGGTCGACGGGCACGGTATCCTCTCGGGTCATGTGAATGGCTGCGCGGTCACGGGAACCCTGTTCGATCTGGGCAAGAACCAGAAACGGCTCTTCTCGCTGACGCTGGAGGCCACTCCGTACGACTCCAGCACCACCTGCTTCTCGGGCAAACGGGGCGAAACCCGAGCCGTCGGCCTCACGGGCCTGGCCACATTGACACGGTTCAAGGGCGATAACGTCGACTCCCTGCTGTTTGCCGCCACCGATGCCACAGGCGAGCGTCTGCTGGCCGGCGCGGTGGCCAAACAATAAGGGGATAGGTCAGCATGGGGAGGGCGTATCCGGCTTGTGTTGCGGTAGCGCGGTGAACCGCCGAACAGGGAGATCATGCGGGCCGGTCCTTTGCGAACGGGGTTTCGCGTCAGGCATGGGCGAGAAGGCCCGCCCGCACAAGCCGTCAGGCGCCGGCCATGACTCTCGCCTTGTCCTGCAACAGCTTGCGAATCTGCGGCAGCGCCTGCCGCGCGGCGGCTTCGCCCGCCGCGATCGCTTGGTTGCGCGCCTCGAACGCCGCCGAGCCGATGTTCTGCACCCTCGGCTGAATGATCACATCGGCCGCCCGCAGCTCCTGAGCCAGGCCGGCGACACTCATGATATTCAGGCTCTGGTCGAGGATGGACAGAAAACCGGTCGCCTTGCCTTTGCCCGGTCGCGCCGAGATGTCCACGGCGATCACGAAGTCCGCCCCCATCTCCCGCGCCGCGCTGACAGGAACCGGACTGACGAGTCCGCCGTCAACGTAACGTTTGCCGCCAATGTCCACCGGCAGGAAGATGTTGGGAATGCTCGCCGAAGCGCGCACGGCCTGCCCGGTGTTGCCAAGGCGAAACACCACGCGCCGTCCGGTATCCAGCTCGGTGGCAACCGCGCCGAACGGTTTGGCAAGTTTTTCGATGGGCCGGTTGCCCACTTCCTTATTAATGAATCCCTGCAGCTTCTCCCCCTTGATGAACCCCCGGGTGGACAGCGTGAAGTCGGTCAGATTGCTCTCGTCCAGTGCGGCGGCCTTGGACTGCAACTGGGCGGGGGTATAACCGGCGGCATACAGGCTGCCAACCACGCTTCCGGCGCTCGTACCGGTCACGATGTCGGCGCTGATGCCGTTGGCCTCGAGCACCTTGATCACCCCGACATGGGCGAATCCCTTGGCCGCGCCGCCGCCTAGCGCCAGGGCGATACGGGGTTTGGGGAGGATTTTCGGTTGGGAAGGCTGGACAATGGGAGACTGGGTGCCACAGGCGCACAGCAGCAAGGCCAGCACCGGGGCGAAACGTTTAACGGAAAACATGACTATTCGGTTCAGTTCGGTTTCTTGATGAATTCGATGACTTGGCGGCCATCCGGCAAGACGGCGCCCTTGCGCGAGGATTCGGATTTCCAGGCATGCCCATACACGACCTCATAGGTCGCTGGAAGTTTCCCATCTTTGCGAAATACTTCATAAGCATCAACCGCAGTCTGCCAGGCACGTTTGCCGGTCAGACCGCGCGGACGCCCCGCCATTGCATTATGCGCCCCTATACTTTTCAGATCTCGCATTACCGCTTTTGCATCCGGATAGGTCATGACGATCTTCTCCATGTCCATCACCGGCTCGGCGAACCCGCCCTTGAGCAAGGCATCGCCCAGATCATGCATATCGATGAAGCGATTGACGTGGGAGGCGGAGTCGACAGCGGCGAAAGCCTGGCGCAATTCGGTCAGGGTATCGGGTCCCAGCGTGGAAAACATCAGCATCCCTTGCGGCTTGAGCACGCGGCGGAATTCCGCGAACACGCGATCCGGAATGTTCACCCACTGGATGGCAAGATTGGACCAAATCATGTCGACGCTATTGTCGGCCAGCGGCAACGCCTCCAGATCGCCGCACGTCATCCACGGATCCTTGCCGAACCAGCGCCCCAGAAGGCCCGCGCCACGCCGGACTTTCTCGCGGGAAACCGACAACATGCCGTGCGCCAGATCCAGTTCGACCACGCGTGCCTCCGGATAACGGCGCCGCAAGGCGGCGGCGCTTTCGCCGGTACCGCTGCCGGCATCGAGAATCAGCCGGGGCGCCACCTTGATATAGTCAAGCCGTTCCCCCATGCGCACCGCCACCTCCCGCTGCAGCACCGCCGCCTCGTCATAGTGTTGCGCCGCCTTGTCGAACGAGGCGCGTACCCGGGATTTGTCGGTATAAAAGACTTCGGTCATGCGTTGCTTTCCAGATGGTGGGCGAGCCGCGTCACGAACTCGCTCTCGTGAGACAGGAACGGGGCATGCGATGCCCTGGGGAATTCGTGCAAAGTGGCGAAGGTCAGATTGTCGCGCAACCAGTGCGCCGCGCCGATCGGCGTGATGGCATCGCGCGCGCCGTGAAAAAGTCCGACCGGGCAGAGGATATCCGGCGCGAGCGACCGCCCATCGCCATCGAGCAGCAGCGCGAGCGCGCTTTTGAGTCCCGCCGGCCGACCATGGGCGAACAGCAGATCCCTGACCGCTCGCAACGTTTCCCGGGCCTCGGGCGCGCCCAACATCTGCAAAGCCAGAAAACGCTCGAGCGTGAGATCGAAGTCATCGTCAAGGCTGTCGGCGACAGCGTTCAGATGACGCGCCTCCTGAGCATGCGGCCAATCGCCGCGGCGTGTGAAACAGGGACTGGTCGACACCAGCGCGAGGCTTTTCACTTGATGGGGATGACGCGCGGCCCAGTGCTGGGCGAGATAGCCGCCGAGCGACCAGCCGACGACCTGCACGGGAAACGGAAACAGCCCGGCCAGCGCATCGGCGATCGCCGGAGCGTCAAAAGGGTCGAGAGGCGGCGATGCCCCGTGCCCTGGCAAATCCACCGCATGCAGGCAGAACCGGGACTCCAGCGCATCGGCAATACGTCCGAATACTCCGCCGTGCAACCCCCAGCCATGCAGGAGCACCACATCGGAGCCACGGCCGCGCGTCTCAACAAATAGATTCATGGGCAGTCAGATTGGGGCAAGGCATCCGTTTCGCAAGTACGCACGGCCCCGCCGGTCAATGGCCAACGCCGACGCGGGACGGGCGAAATAGTCGCCAGGATCATATGGCGGTTCGGGCGCGTCGTCATGCCTTCATGGTAGCCACTCGCTCCCGGTTCGCCGTGGTTGTGCGCGATGACGACCCCCTTCACGGCGACGCCAGAACCGCCAGGCGACCGATCAGCCGGTCGACATCCTGTTCCGAATGGGCCGCGCTCAGCGACACCCTGAGGCGTGCCGTTCCCTCCGGAACGGTGGGAGGACGGATGGCCGGCACCTGGAACCCCTCGTCGAACAGGGCGGCGGCGACATCGAGCGCGCGCCTGGCATCGCCAAGCACCACCGCCTGAACCGGCGTGCGCGAAGGCAGGACCGCCACCCCGGCCGCGCCCAGCTCGCGTTGCATCCTGGACGCGAGCGCCAGGACATGCCCGCGGCGCCATGGCTCTCCCCGCATAACCTCAAGACTCGCCAGCACGGCGGCGGACAAGGCGGGAGGAGACGCCGTGGTATAGATATAAGAGCGCGCCCGATTGACAAGCCATTGGCAAACCCTGCGATCGGCCGCGACAAACGCGCCGGACACGCCGGCGGCCTTGCCGAGCGTCGCCATACCGATCAGTCGCGGCGACGCGAGCGAGGCCTCCGCCAAACTGCCGCGCCCGTCCCCAAGCACGCCGAAACCGTGGGCATCGTCCACATAGAGCCAGGCATCGAAACGTTCCGCCAGCTCAAGAAGACCGGCAAGCGGCGCCTCGTCGCCATCCATGCTGTACACGGCGTCCACCGCGATCAGCCGGCCGGCCGCTTCGGTTGTCGACAGCAGGTGCGCCAGATGATCCAGGTCATTGTGGCGAAAACGGCGGAAGGTCGCGCGCGACAGCTGGCAGGCATCATTGAGCGACGCATGGTTGAGCTTGTCGCCGAACACCGCGTCGCCACGCCCGGCGAGCGCGGTGATCACCGCGAGATTGGCAAGGTAGCCCGAGGAGAACAGCACGCTCGCCTCCCGCCCGACAAAACCGGCGAGCGCGGTTTCGGCTTCCTCGTGCGGCGCGAAATGGCCGGCGACGAGGTGGGACGCGCCGCCGCCCACGCCGTAATGCCGCACGGCCCGGGTCACGGCCGCGATCAGCGCGGGGTGATTGGCAAGACCGAGGTAATCGTTGCTGGCAAAGGCGATACGCGACCGGCCGCCGACAACGACATTCGCGCCCTGCGCGGACTCCAAGGTCTGCCGCTGCCGGAAAAGCCCCCGGCCGGCCAGCGCCGCGAGGGCGGCATCGATTTCATCCGGTTTCACGGCGTTCTGCCGTTCAGGCCGGGGAAAGATCGAGCTTGGCCAGCAGCTCGCGATCGGCGATGGCGTCCGGGTTGTCGGTCGTCAGCAGCTTGTCTCCATAGAAGATGGAGTTGGCTCCGGCGAGAAAACACAGGGCCTGCATGGCCTCCGGCATTTCCCGGCGTCCGGCGGACAGGCGCACATAGCTTTGCGGCATGGTGATGCGGGCCACGGCGATGGTCCGCACGAACTCGGTCCAGTCGATCGGCTCGGCGCCTTCGAGCGGCGTGCCGCCGACCTTGACCAGATTGTTGATCGGCACCGATTCCGGAGGCGGCGTGAGGTTCGCCAGCTGCGCGATCAGGCCGGCGCGATCGCGGCGGGTTTCGTTCATGCCGACGATGCCGCCACAGCAGACGGAAAGGCCCGCGCCGCGCACCTTGCCCAGGGTGTCCAGCCGGTCTTCGTACTCGCGCGTCTGGATGATGTTGGCGTAATTATCCGGCGCGGTATCCAGATTATGGTTGTAATAGTCGAGACCGGCATCGGCGAGCTTTTCCGCCTGACCCTCTTTGAGCAGACCGAAGGTCGCACAGGTCTCGAGTCCCAGCGCCTTCACCTCGCGCACCATCTCCAGGGTTTTTTCCAGGTCGGCGTCCTTCGGGCCGCGCCAGGCGGCGCCCATGCAGAACCGGCTGGCGCCATTGGCGCGCGCGGCGCGCGCCGCCTCCAGCACCTCGTCGACGGTCAGCATCGGCGTGTCCTCCACGGGCGTGTCGTGATGGGCCGACTGCGGGCAGTAGCCGCAGTCCTCCGGACAGCCGCCGGTCTTGATCGACAGCAGCGTGGACAGTTGCACCCGGGTCGGATCGAAAAACTGGCGGTGAATTTCCGCGGCGCGGAAAACCAGTTCCATGAACGGCAGGCCGAGAAGCGCCTCGATGTCCGCGACACTCCAGGCGGATCCGGAAGGATGGGGCGTGGCAGGTTTGGAAAAGGCAATGGAAGTGGCGTGCATGGGCATATCCCGTACCGGCTCCGCGGACAGCGGGCCGCGAAAGTGGCTAAAGTTGAGGTCGTATAACGCGAAACTGTCGGACAATAGTGCGGGAGAGGCGCCATGCTGTCAAATTTGTTGAAATATAAAATTGACAACTGCACAATATTTAATCAAATTTGTGTGGTATGCCGTGCAACAGGAACCCGCCACGGCCTCTGCGCCCCCTGTCTGACGATGCTGCCGGAGCTCACCGGACCCCGTTGCCCGGGATGCGCGTCGCCCTCCCCGCAAAACCAGCCCTGCCGGGCCTGCGCGACGAATGAACACGCGCTGGACGCCATACACGCTTCATATGAATATTGCTACCCCCTAGCGCAAATAATTCAGGCCTTCAAGTACCAGAAGCGCATGGAGCTGGCCGGAGCGCTGGGTTTCGCAATGCGCAGGAAATTGGGTACAATCCCGCCCTGCTTTGATGTTGTCATCGCTGTTCCGCTGTCAAATGAACGACTTGCCGAACGCGGATTCAATCAGAGCGAGTTGCTGCGCGAAGCGCTTCTCGGTTCCGGAAAATCGTCCGGATCGCCAACATGGTGTTGGCGAAAACGCAACACTTTGCCGCAGGCCCGGCTCGGACAGCTCCAGCGGACCCGCAATCTCGAGAATGCTTTTGGCGTAGAACATAGGTGCGACGGGCTCGAAATCGCCATTGTCGACGACGTGTCGACCACCGGATCCACCCTCGAAACCCTGGCCTCCGAGCTCAAAAAACGGGGGGCAAAACGGGTCGAAGCCTGGGTCCTTGCCCGGTCATTTTCGTCAGTTACTTGACCAACTTTTTGATTCTTTGGAACAATCCTGCTGCCAACGATGTTCACAGTAGTTCTATTTCAGCCGGAGATACCGCCTAACACAGGCAATGTGATTCGTTTATGTGCCAACACCGGCTGTGAACTGCATCTGGTCAAACCGATGGGGTTTCCGCTGGACGACGCCAAACTGCGCCGTGCCGGACTCGACTATCACGAGTATGCCCGTCTCGTCGTGCACGAGAACTGGGAGGCCTGCCAGGCAACACTCCAGGGGCGGCGCATTTTCGCCGCCACCACCAAGGGCGCGACGCGCCATGACCAGACCCAATTCCGACCCGGGGATGTATTCCTGTTCGGACCGGAATCGCGTGGCCTGCCGCAAGACGTGCTGGCAGGGTTTTCCGCCGATCGCCGGATCCGGCTGCCGATGCAGCCCCAATCGCGCAGCATGAACTTGTCGAATGCTGTGGCCGTTACCGTTTATGAGGCGTGGCGGCAAATCGATTTCGAGGGAGGAATCTGAAGCGTTCACATGTTGGCCCAACAGCATAAGGGAGGTTTATGAAGCCTGTATTCCGATGGCTGTGGCTGTTAATCGTCAGTCTAGTGCTCGTGGCCTGTTCCACCGTCAAGACCGCAAGCGCCACCAGTCAACCGTCGGCAAAACCGACAAAGAAAACCACCGCCCGCGGCGGCGCCTATTTCCAGAACGATGGCCCGGCAAGCCACATCCCCGTGAATCTGGATCTGGTGCCCAATGCGGTTCCTCAAGACGAGCCGCTGATTCGCGCGGCCAACCTGCCCTACACCGCGATGGGCATGAGCTTTCGCCCCGATACCAGTCCGGCTCCGTACCGGGCCCGGGGCAAGGCATCCTGGTACGGTCGCCAGTTTCATGGCCGCCGCACCACGTCGGGCGAACGCTACGACATGTTCGCCATGACGGCGGCGCACCCCACCCTGCCGATCCCGAGCTATGCCCGGGTGACCAATCTGGACAACGGCAAATCGGTGGTCGTGCGCATCAACGACCGGGGACCGTTCCATCGTGGACGCCTGCTCGACCTGTCCTACGCGGCCGCTCACCGCCTGTCCTTCGTTGGCCAGGGCAGCGCAAGCGTGCTGGTGGAACGGGTATGGCCGACCGAGGGCGAAACGACCCTGACGGCGCGCAACGACGCGGGACTGCGCCAGGATGAAAGCCCCAAGTATCTGCAATTGGGCGCCTTCAACAGCCTGGCGAACGCGGAGGCCATGCTCAAGAAGCTGGTCGACGAGCTGGACAAGGGCTATGACGACAAGCTTGGCATCGTGAACCAGCAGGGGGTGTACCGGGTCCGGCTCGGCCCCTTCAGTTCCGATGCCGCTGTTCGCACGGCGGCGGAAACGCTGAACGTGGAAACCATCGTGATGAACAACTGACGCAAGACGACTGACGACGCCACAGGACAGGGCGGGGTACCGGCAACGGCCCCGCCCTTTTCATTTTTCAAAGGCACAAAAAAACCCGGCGACCAGGTCGCCGGGCAAACGATGCCTATAGTGTCAGCTAAAGGCTCCCGCTCAGGGAGGCAAGCGGGGGTGCGCAAGCACCAGACGGTTAGTCACGGGGAGTCCGGCAAAGTTCCGTCATCCGGCGCGCCATCGCCACCGTCCATCTCGGAAAACCATCCTTCCACGACGGATTCGACTTCCTCGACACCGCTTTTCTTGAGGCTGGAGAACAATTGCAGTGTCACCCCCGGATACTCGGCGAGAGCCCGCTTCACCGCCGCGAGGGTTTTTTGCTGCTCCTGGCGCGACAGTTTGTCCGCCTTCGACAACAGGATGTGCACGGGACGTCCGGTATCCCGGAAGAAATCGAGCATCTGGATATCCAGATCCTTGAGCGGATGACGGATATCCATGATCAGGATCAGCCCGATCAGGCTGTCGCGGGTCTGCAGATAGCGGCCCAGCAGGGCGACCCAGTGGCGGCGCACCGCTTCCGGCACTTCGGCATAGCCGTAGCCCGGCAAATCGACCATATAGCGCTCATCGCCGAGGTCGAAAAAGTTGATATGCTGGGTGCGTCCCGGTGTCTTGGAAACGAAGGCGAGCCGCGTGCGGTTGGCCAGCGTATTGATCGCGCTGGACTTGCCGGCATTGGAGCGGCCGACGAAGGCGACTTCCGCCCGGGTGGGGGGAAGATCCTTCATATGATTCACTGTTGTGAAAAAACGTGCGTTCTGAAAAATCGTCATAGTAGTAAGGCTGAATGCATTTCGTATAGAATAGCAGGTTTGAGATTGCCACTTTTTGCGATTTTTGCGAAATCCGTGTCTTAGGAGCGACCATGAAACGAACGATGCTGTTGGCAATGGCAGCGGCAGCCCTGTCTGGCAACGCACTTGCCCAAGCCCCGGCCGGCAAGGGGGATCCGATCAAAGGCAAGCAGATCGCCGAAACGGTTTGCGCGGCGTGCCATGGAGCTGACGGCAACAGCGTCGCCGCAGCCAACCCGGTACTGGCAGGCCAGAGCCAAGCCTATCTTGTCACCCAGCTCAAGGCGTTCAAGGGCGGCGTGCGCAAGAATCCGACCATGCTCG
Source organism: Paludibacterium paludis (assembly GCF_018802605.1). Lineage (NCBI taxonomy): Bacteria > Pseudomonadati > Pseudomonadota > Betaproteobacteria > Neisseriales > Chromobacteriaceae > Paludibacterium > Paludibacterium paludis. The sequence goes on from NZ_CP069161.1 coordinate 4,034,217, forward strand.
GCATGGCGTCGACCCTGTCGGAGAACGACATGCAGAACGTCGCCGCCTGGTTCAGCGCGCAACCGGCCAAGCCCCGTCAGGCAGCGGACAAGACCCAGATGGAACTGGGCAAGAAAATCTACCGCACCGGCAACGCAGCGACCCATGTTCCGGCCTGTATGGCCTGCCACGGCCCGAGCGGCGCCGGCCTGCCCGACCAGTATCCGCGCCTGGGCAGCCAGCACGCGGGCTATGTGGCCAAGCAGCTGACCGACTTCAAGGCCAACGCCGACCGCAAGAACGCGACCATGTACGACATCGCCAGCCGTTTGAGCGATGCCGAAATGAAGGCGGTATCGGAATATATTTCCGGCCTGCGTTAATCGAAACTTTTGTGTCATGCCTCACTCAAAAGGGAAGCCGTGAGGCTTCCCTTTTTTGTTCGAAACCGGACTTATGAAACATTCGAGCCGCACCACGTCGTCCTTTCCGCGAGCGCTCTACGAGCTGCTCAGTTCGATGCGTTTCGCCATCGGCCTTCTGACGGTGCTGGCCATCGCCTCGATCGTCGGCACCTGGATCAAGCAGGGCGAAGCCTATCCCAATTACGCCTTCGAATTCGGCCAGTATTGGTTCCAGGTTTTTGATGTTCTTGGCATCTATGATGTCTACCATTCGGCCTGGTTCCTGACGATCCTGGCCTTTTTGATGCTGTCCACCACCTTGTGCATCGCGCGCAACGGCCCGGGCTTCATCAAGGATATCCGCTCCTTCCGCGACAAGGCCTCGGCCAGGTCGCTCGCCGCGATGCGCCACACCGCGCTCGTCGACGGCGCGGCGGACCGCGCCGCGGTCACCGCCCGCCTGCAGGCCGAAGGCTTCCGCTTCAAGGTGCGCGAGCGCGAGGACGGCACGACCCTCATTGCCGCCAAGAAGGGTTCGGCCAACCGTCTGGGGTATTTTTTCGCGCACATCGCGCTGGTGGTGATCTGTATCGGCGGCCTCCTCGACGGCAACCTGCCGTTGAAACTCGCCGAGCTGGCGGGCCGCGTTGTTCCGGAAACCCGCGACGACATTCCGCAAAGCCGCATCCCCGCGCACAGCCGGCTGTCGACCGCCAACCTGTCGTTCCGCGGCAACGCCAAGATTGTCGAAGGGCGCAGCGCCGACGTGGTGTTCCTCAATGCGGGACAAGGCTACCTGGTGCAAGAGTTGCCGTTCATCGTGACACTCAAGAAATTCGATGTTGCCTATTACAGCAACGGCATGCCCAAATCCTTCATCAGCGACGTGGTCGTCACCGACAAGGCCACCGGCAAAACCCGCGATGCCCGCATTTCGGTCAATCATCCGCTGGTTGTCGACGGCATCGCCATCTACCAGGCCAGTTTCGGCGACGGTGGCTCGCCCCTGAAACTCACGGCCTGGAATCTCGATGCGCCGGCGACGCCGCCGGTCGAGGTCAACGGCGTGTCGACGGCCACCCAACCGTTGACGGTGAATGGTAAGCGCTACGCGCTCGAATTCGGCGATTTGCGTGTCTACAATATCGAGGACATGGGCAAAACCCAAGGCGGGGAACGCTCGCTCGGCCAGCGCCTGAAGGACGCGCGCGAAGTGCGCCACGAAAAGCAGTTGAAGAACGTCGGCCCGTCGATCACCTTCAAGCTCAGGGATGCGCAGGGCCAGGCGCGGGAATACCTGCAGTATATGGCCCCGATCACCCAGGATGGCGCGATGTACCAGATCTCGGGGATGCGGGCCAAGGTCGCCGAACCGTTCCAGTACCTGCGGATTCCGCTGGACGACGCGGCCTCCATCGATACCTTCATGCGCCTGCGCGGCGCGCTGGCGGATCCGGCCATGTACGACGAAGTCGCCGCGCGCAGCGCCGCCAAGGCGCTCGAAGGCAAGGCGATCAGTCCCGACATGAAAAAAGAGTTCGCGGACAGCGTAAAATGGGTGCTGACCGTCTTCGCCAGGGGCGGCTTCGCCGGCCTCGAAAACTTCCTCGAAGAAAAAGTGCCGGCGGACAAGCGCCAGGCGGTGGCCCAGACCTATATCAAGATTCTCCAGGGCGCCATCATCGACGTCATGGCGGTGGCGGACCGCAAGGCCGGCGCCGAACCGCTGAAGAACGACGCGCAGCATTACCGCTTCTTGCTCGACAGCCTGGTCGCCTACAGCGCGCTGAAGGACTACGGCTCCCCGGTTTATCTGCAGATGACCGGATTCGATCAGGTTCAGGCCTCCGGTCTGCAATTGACCCGCTCTCCGGGCAAGAATCTGGTGTACCTGGGTTCGCTGATGATGGTGCTGGGCATCATTCTGATGTTCTACATCCGCGAACTCAGACTGTGGGTGCTGCTGGAGCCGGGCCGGACACGGCTGGCGATGAGCGCCAACCGCCACAGCCGCGACCTGGACGGTGTGTTCGCCCGCTGGTCGGCCATCATTGAAACGACGGTACGAGGAAAGTAATGGAACTTGCACAGATTGACACCCCGCGCTCCTGGGTTCGGCAACTGACACTCGCCGACGGACTGTATGCCTTGCTGATCGTTCTGGCGGCGGTGATCGCCGAAACGCGCCTTGGCCAATACATGGACATCTACGAGCACGCCATTCTCGCCGGATCGGCGGCCGGTCTCGTCGCCCTCGGCTGGTTCTGGAAAGCCTGGCGGGTGTTCTTCCCGGCGGCCGGCGCCATCGCGCTTCTGGCCGTCACGGCCTATCAGGGCGACCTGACCCGCGGCCAGCAGGCGTTCTGGCTCAAATACATCCTGTCGAGCCAATCCTCCGTGATGTGGATGTGCACGCTGTTCTTCCTCGCCACCGGCGCCTACTGGGCCGGCGTGCTGTCCCGCTCCGGCATGCTCTGCCGCATGGGCTCCTGGCTGACCTGGAGCGCCGCGACGATGGGCTTTGCCGGCCTGTTCACGCGCTGGTACGAAAGCTATCTGATCGGCCCCGACGTCGGCCACGTCCCGGTGTCCAACCTCTACGAAGTCTTCGTGCTGTTCACGCTGATCACCGCGCTGATGTACCTGTACTACGAAGCGCGCTTCGCCGCGCGCCAGATGGGCGCTTTCGTGCTGCTGGTGATCAGCGCCTCGGTGGGCTTCATCCTGTGGTACACCTTCGACCGCCAGGCGCACGAGATCCAGCCGCTGATTCCGGCGCTGCAGTCGTGGTGGATGAAAATCCACGTTCCGGCCAACTTCGTCGGCTACGGGGCGTTTTCCCTGGCGGCCATGCTCGGTGTGGCGCAGTTGCTCGTGAGCCATGGCGTGCTCAAGGACCGGCTGCCTCCGGCCGACGTGCTGGACGAGGTGATGTACAAGGCGATCGCCGTCGGCTTCCTGTTCTTCACCATCGCCACCATCCTCGGCGCGATGTGGGCGGCGGACGCCTGGGGCGGCTACTGGTCGTGGGACCCGAAAGAGACCTGGGCGCTGATCGTCTGGCTCAACTACGCCACGTGGCTGCACATGCGGCTCGTCAAGGGCATGCGCGGCAAGCCGCTCGCCTGGTGGGCCGTCATCGGGCTTGCCGTCACGACCTTCGCCTTCCTCGGCGTGAACATGTTCCTCAGCGGCCTGCATTCCTACGGCGGCCTGTAAACGCAAGGGGGCCGACCGCCCCCTTTTCTCTCATGTCCTGGTTTCTTTACATCCTCGAATGCAGTGATGGCAGCCTCTACACGGGCGTCACCACCGATGTGGCGAACCGCTACCGGGCTCACGCCAGCGGCCGGGGAGCGCGCTATACCCGCGGCCGTCCGCCGCGCGCGCTGCGCGCCGTGGTCGCTTTCGACACCCGCTCCGAGGCGCTGTCCGCCGAGTGCGCCGTGAAAGCCATGCCGCGCGCGGCGAAGCTGGCCTTTTGCGAAGCGCATGCGGATACCGCGCACGGCGTCTTGGCAGACGCCGGCGAGGCGTGACAGAATCGACACCCAGACCGAACCTCCGGAATCGCATCGTCATGGCACTTCACTACCACATCATTCCCGTCACACCGTTCGCCCAGAACGCCACCTTGCTGTGGTGCGACGCGACACGCAAGGCCGCCGTGGTCGACGCGGGCGGCGATATCGACCGGCTGGCGCACGCGATCAGCGAGCGCGGTCTGACCCTGGAAAAACTGCTGCTCACGCACGGACATATCGACCATGCGGGCGGCGCGGCGGAGCTGGCCGGGCAATTCGGCGTGAAAATCGAGGGGCCGGAGCAAAGCGAGCGCTTCTGGCTCGACAAACTCCCCGACCAGGGACGGATGTTCGGCTTCCCGTCCAGCGCGCCGTTGACGCCGGATCGCTGGCTCGCCGAAGGCGACACCGTCACGGTCGGCGAGGAAACGCTCAAGGTCCTGCACTGCCCGGGCCATACGCCGGGGCATGTGGTGTTTCACAGCGAAAGCGCCGGTCTCCTTGTCGTGGGGGATGTGCTGTTCCAGGGATCGATCGGCAGGACGGATTTTCCGATGGGGGATCACCAGGCATTGATCAATGCGATTCGCGGCAAGCTCTTCGCGTTGCCCGATGAAACCGTGGTGCTGCCGGGGCACGGACCGCTGACGACGATCGGCGACGAGAGACGCGACAACCCGTTCGTGGCGGACGCACGATATCGTTGATTTGGAAAAGTTTTTGTTCCAGGTAAAGAAACTTCGTTTTATGCCAAAAATATGGCGAAAATGATACGAACGTTTTACCAAAACTTTACAAGTTCAATACATGTGCTTATCCTGCGCGCGGGCCTAGCCAAGGCCCGCATAAAACCAACACAACAGAACGCAGGTCTTTCCATGAACACTAGCAAACTCCTCCTGGCCGTTACCCTCGCCGGTACGGTCGCCGCGGCCCAGGCCGACGGCTACTCCTTCGCCAACGTGTCCGCCAACTACCTCGACTGGTCCAACAATACCACCCGCATCTCCAACGGCGGCAAGCAGGACTTCGGTTACCTGGAGGCCGAAGGCGGCATGGGCGGCAACTGGGGCGATCTGTACGGCTTCTTCGATATCGAGAACCCGGGCCAGAGCAACCAGAACACCAAACCCGGCAAGGATCGCCGCTGGACCACCAAAGTGGTCGGCCGCTACAACCTGACCACCGTGGCCAACGTCCCGGTTCAACTGTACGCGCACGTCTACGACACCCGCGGCCACAACTTCTACGACCAGAACCGCGTCCTGGGTCTGGGCACCAGCCTGTCCTTCGGCAAGCTGTGGATCAAACCGTTCATCGGCGTTCACCAAGAGCTGAACTACTGGAACACCGCGCGTCACAACGGCTACATGGCCGGTTACGTCGCCGGTTACGACTTCACCGCTTTCGGCCAGCCGTTCTCCATCACCCAGTGGCACGAAACCGAATTCGACCGCAACTCGCGCTTCTCCCAGCTGTCGACCGACGGCAACGTGCATGAGCGCAAGAGCGGCCAGAACGGCGCGATCTCGCTGTGGTGGACCCCGGTCAAGTCCGTGACCACCGGCATCCAGTACCGCTACGCCCTGCACAAGCTGGGTGTGGCCGGTAACGAAAACGCCATGATCTACACCATCAAGTACAACTTCTAAGCCCGGCGGCCGGCTTGACCGGCGCCCCGCTGAATGCCCCCGTCTTCTTCGGAAACGGGGGCATTGTTCTTGGGTCACGCCTCGTAACTGTCGAGCGGCAAGCCGGGCCGCGCCAGCAACACGCTGACCGGCAAGGCGGGATCCGCTCCAGCCAGCGCTTTGTCGAGCACGGCGCGTTTGGCTTCGCCCTGGATCGAGAGATACAGCCGCGAGGCGGCGCAAAGCGCCGGCAAAGTCAGGCTGACCCGGCGGTGGGGCGCCGAGCCGGGCGTCACCGCGATCACGGCGGGGGCATCCGGCGACAGACCGAGGGTCAGTTCCGGCGCATCGGGAAACAGCGACGCGGTATGGCCGTCCTCGCCCATGCCCAGCACCACAAGCTGCGGTTGGCGGAATTCCGCCAGACGCGCGCTTGCCGCCTCTTCGGCGCTCTCGCCATCGCGCACCATGGGGTGAAAGCGGGCGGCCGCGGCGCGGTTGACCAGCAAGGCCTCGCGCACCAGCCGGGCGTTGCTGTCCGGATGGTCTTGCGCAACGACGCGCTCATCCACCAGCGTGACCGTCACCCGAGACCAGTCGAGGTCGGCTTGCGAGAGACGTTCGAAAAACGGCAAGGGGGAGCGTCCGCCCGACACCGCCAGCACCGCTTCGCCGCGCGCGTCCAGCTGGCGCGCCAGATCCTGGCCCACCCGTTCGGCCAGGGCGCCGGCCTGAAGGGCCGCGTTGTCAAACACGAATCGTTGCATGGCTGCTCCTTGCCTGAATCGTTCAAGTGTCGCTATTGTAGTTATATTACCGGATATTTTCACAGCCTCCCCGTGTCAAATCAAACCATCTTGGCATTTGTGTAGTAAAATTACTCTCAACACACCTGTTCGCTCCGAGAGGGACCCCATGGCCTTGCACCCTGTTCTCGCCGAAGTCACCACGCGTATCGCCGGGCGCAGCCGCGCCACCCGCGGCGCCTACCTCCAACGCATCGACGCGGCGGCCGGCCGCGGCAAGGTCGAGCGCGGCCAGCTCTCCTGTACCAATCTTGCCCACGCGTTCGCGGCCATGCCCGATACCGTGAAAATCCACCTCAAGGAAGAGTCGCGGCCGAACCTCGCCATCGTCTCCGCCTATAACGACATGCTGTCGGCACACCAGCCGCTCGCCGCTTATCCGGCCTGGCTCAAGGAATCCGCGCTGGAAGCCGGCGCCACCGCCCAGTTCGCCGGCGGCGTGCCGGCCATGTGCGACGGCGTGACCCAGGGGCAGGAGGGCATGGAACTGAGCCTGTTCTCGCGCGACGTGATCGCGATGAGCACCGCGGTGGCGCTGTCCCACCAGATGTTCGACGCCGCGCTCTACCTTGGCGTGTGCGACAAGATCGTGCCCGGACTCCTGATCGGCGCGCTGTCCTTCGGCCACCTGCCCGCCGTGTTCGTGCCGGCCGGTCCCATGACCACCGGCATGGCCAACGACGACAAGGCGCGCATCCGCCAGCTTTACGCGGAAGGCAAGGTCGGACGCGACGCGCTGCTCGAGTCGGAATCGAAGTCCTACCACGGCCCGGGCACCTGCACCTTCTACGGCACGGCGAACTCCAACCAGATGCTGATGGAGATCATGGGCCTGCACTTGCCGGGGTCGGCCTTCGTGACACCGCAAACCGAGTTGCGCGAAGCGCTGACCCGCGAGGCGGCGCGCGTCGCCGCCGGGCTTTGCCGGCAGGGCGGCGCGTTCATGCCGGTGGGCCGTCTCGTCACCGAAAAAACAGTCGTCAACGCCATTGTCGGCTTGCTGGCCACCGGCGGTTCGACCAACCACACCATGCACCTTGTCGCCATCGCCCGAGCGGCGGGCATCGACATCAATTGGGACGATTTCGACGCGCTGTCGGCCGTGGTGCCCTTGCTGGCGCGCGTCTACCCGAACGGCAAGGCCGATGTGAACCATTTCCACGCCGCCGGCGGCATCGGCTTCGTGATCCGGGAGCTGATCGGCGCCGGCCTGCTGCACGAGGACGTGGACACGGTGGCGGGGCACGGGCTGTCGCGCTATGCGCGCGAGCCGTGGCTCGACAACGGCCGCCTCGCCTGGCGCGACTCGCCCGAGCGAAGCGGCGATGACACGGTATTGCGCCCCGCCTCCGCACCGTTCTCGCCCGATGGCGGCCTGAAGGTGCTCGCGGGGCCGCTCGGCCGTTCCGTGATCAAGGTCTCGGCCGTCAAACCCGAACACCGCGTGGTCGAGGCGCCGGCCAGGGTCTTCCACGACCAGCAGGAGATGATCGACGCCTTCAAGGCCGGCACGCTGGACGGCGATCTCGTCGCCGTGATCCGCTTCCAGGGTCCCCGCGCCAACGGCATGCCCGAGCTGCACAAACTCACCCCCATTCTCGGTATCCTGCAGGAACGGGGCCACCAGGTGGCGCTGGTCACGGACGGACGGATGTCCGGCGCGTCGGGCAAGATTCCGGCCGCCATTCACGTGACTCCCGAAGCGGCGATGGGCGGTCCGATCGCGCGCGTGCGCGACGGCGATCCGATCCGGCTTGACGCGAATCGGGGCACTCTCGACATCCGGCTCGACGAGGCGGAATGGCAATCCCGCGAAGCGGTGACGGCCGATCTTGCGCATAATCAGACAGGCTGCGGGCGCGAGCTTTTCGCGGTGTTCCGCGACGCGGCCGATCCGGCGGAAGAAGGCGCGGCCAGCTTCCGTCATCCCGAATGGAGAACGTGAACATGGATGCATTGACTCTGTTGCGCCAGGGGCCGGTCGTACCGGTGATCGTGGTCAACGACGCGGCGGTCGCCGTCGATCTGGCCCACGCGCTGGTGGCCGGCGGAATCCGCGTGCTGGAAGTGACGCTGCGCACCAAGGCGGCGCTGGCCGCCATGCGGCGCATGCGCGACGAAGTACCGGACGCGATCGTCGGCGCCGGCACCTTGCGCAACCGCGCGCAGGTGGAAGCGGTGGTCGACGCGGGCGCCCGTTTCGGCGTCAGCCCCGGCCTCACCCCGGAACTCGCCGCCGCGGCCCGTTCCGCGTCGCTGACCTTCATTCCCGGTGTCGCCACGCCGTCCGAGGCCATGCACGCGCAGGATGAAGGTTTTCTTGTGCAAAAACTGTTCCCCGCCGAGGCGGTGGGCGGACAAAAACTGCTGCGCTCCCTCGCCGGGCCGTTCGCCGACCTGCGTTTCTGCCCCACCGGCGGGATCGATCTTGCCAAGGCGCGCGAATACCTGGCGCTGCCCAACGTGCTCGCGGTGGGCGGCAGCTGGCTGACCCCGGAGGACGCCATCGCCGCGCGCGACTGGGATCGCATCACGGAGCTGGCCAGGGAGGCTTCGCGTCTCGTCTGAACGGGGCCATTGCTTTTGCTCCGCCCTTGCCTAAGCTCAAAGAGCGGCTACGTGTCCCGACAAGGAGAAAAGCGATGCAAGTGGCGGAGATTTTCGAGAAAGCGACCGGCCGTCTGCCGATGGTGCCCAAGGTCGTCCAGGAACTGGTGGCCAGCTTTCACCGGCCGGGGGTGAACATCGACGAGGTCGCCGACATGGTCGGACACGACCAGGTACTGACAGCCCGTGTGCTGCGACTGGCCAATACGGCCCGTTTCGGGGGAAACCGCACGGTCGGCTCGCTCGACGATGCGGTACTGCTGCTCGGGTTCGACAATTTGCGCGTGCTGGTCATCGCCTCCGGCGTGACCGGCGCGAGCGCGTCGATTCCCGGTTTCGACATGAAGGGGTTCTGGCAGCGCAGCTTCGAGATGGCCAATACGGCCAAGTGCCTCGCCAAACTGGCGAAAATGGATTCGCAACTGGGCTATACCTGCGGACTGCTGGCCGGCATCGGGGAGCTGGTATTGCATGTCGCGCTGCCCGAAGAAGCGCTGAAAATCGACAAGGTGGTCGCCGGCGGGGCCGATCGCACCGCCACGGAGCGCATGGTGCTGGGCGTGGATCTGACACAGGTTGGCGCCGAGCTCGCCCGGCGCTGGAATTTCCCCGACGCCATCCAGCAGGCCATTCTGCACCAGCACGATCTCTTGAAAACCGCGCACAACTCGCCCTACGCGGTGCTGACCGGGCTGTCCTCCTTCCTCGTGTCCGGCTTCAACCGGGGCATGAGCGAAGACGAGATGTTGGCCATTCTGCCCCAATCGGTCATCGACGCGCTGGGTATCCCCGGCGAAGCGCTGGGCGCGGCGCTGCCCGAACTGAAGCTGGCCAGCACCACGCTTGACGAGCTGCTCTGACGCTCACGCCCCGTCGGCGGGGGAAACCTCGTCGACCAGGCCGGCGAAACGGCATTCGATCTCGAGCATCGGCTCGTCGATGCGCAAGATCGCGAGCCGGATACGCGCGCCCGGGGTCAATTCCGGCAGTCCAGGCACGCGCAGCCTGAGCGGCAGTCCGTCAAGCCGTACCAGATCCTCCTTGATCCAGGTGGCGGTCGGCGAGGTGACACCTTCCTGGCTGAACCAGCGCAGGCACCAGAACAGCTCCATACGGTCCTGGAAGCCGAGATAGGCCGCGTAACTGGTATCGAAGTCCCTCAGCAAGGCGAACAGCCGGGTGTCGGACTGGGCGAACGGCGCTTCCTCCTCGCGGATCATGGCGATGAGTTGACGCTGGTTGACGAAGTCCGACGCGCGGCGCAGCGGCGACGTGGCCCAGGCGTACTGTGCCACGCCCAGACCGACATGCGGTTCGGGGCGCGTGGTCATGCGCACCTTGCCCGCGCCTTGCGCACGGTACATGGCGGGAATGTCGACCTCGGCCAGCATGCGTCCCCATTCGGAATTGGCGAGGATCATCAGCTCCGACACCAGCTTGTCCATCGGCGCGCCGCGGCGGCGCGTGGTGATACGCACCTTGCCGTCGATCACATCGAAATTGTAATCCTGCTGAACGGGCCGGGAGGGATCGTACTTGCCGCGCCGCTTCTCCAGCGCGACGGCGAACTGCCACAACCAGGTCAGCTCGCGTTTGAACGGGTAATCGATGCCGGGATCGTTGGCGAGAGTCGCCTCGTTGAACAGCGGCTCGAGCGTATCGTGGCGCAGGTTCGCGCTGATCGGCACGGCTTCGATGCGGTTCTCGAAGGATAGCGGTTCGAAATCGGGCGAAACAACCACATACAGGCTCAGCGCCGGGCACGGTTCGCCCTCTTTGAGCGTGAAGCGCTCGACGACGTCGTCCGGCAGCATGGTGATCTTGCCGCCGGGGAAATACACCGTGGACAAACGGCTGTAAACCAGGCGTTCAAGATCGGATCCTTCGGCGATGCCGAGCGTCGGCGCCGCGATATGGATGCCGACACGCATCGAACCGTCGGGCAGTGCCTCGAGCGAGAAGGCATCGTCGATTTCCGTGGTCGCCGCGTCATCGATGGAAAACGCCGCGACCGGCGCGACCGGCAGTCCCTCGACCGCCCCGGGCGGCGTGTACTGGCCAAACCCGATGCCCTTGGGAAAATGCTCCATCTGGAAACCGGCCATCAGATACTCGGGCACCGAGGGAATGCCGCCCGCCTCGATCGCCAGGCGCAACGGCGAGAGCGACATTTCCCGGCTGGCCTGCTCGAAGGCCTTGTATTCGAGCGAGTTCTTGTCGGGGCGGAACAGCATCTCCATCAGGCGAACGCGCACCGGCTCGGGCAAGGTCCGCTCCTTGAGCTGCGCCACCCACTCGTCGATCTGCTGCTGCTCGCGCTTTTTGCGTTCGAGACCGGCCAACGCCGCCTTGAGCGCCTCTTCCGGCGCGGCCTTGTAACGTCCCTTGCCCTTCTTGTAGAAGTACATCGGCGCGGAAAAGAGCCGCATCACGATCGCCGCGGTTTCAATGGCCGTCGGCGTGTGGCCGAAGTAGTCGAGCGCCAGCGCCTCGTGACCGAACTCGTCCTGGCCGCAGCACTCCCAGAGAAAATCCAGATCGATGTCGGCCAGCAATGCTTCCGCCGCCGGCAGAAAATCGTTGAGCGGGGAGGAGAACTCCAGCACGACACTGGCCGCCTTGAGTTTGGTGCGCTTGCCATGCTGGGTGTCGATCTGCAGGCTCGCATCGCTTTTGGAGACAATGCTGCCGACTTTGAAACTGCCACTCTCTTCGTATAAGACGTTCATCCGCGCAGCCAGAAATCCGGAAATCAAACGAAAATTATAGCAGGACTCGCCTCGCTCAGGAGGACGCATGGAAGAGATGAGAAAGGTATGACGAGCTGACGCATGCCGTGCCCCATGCTGGCAACACGGCATGCCGGGACCACCCGGACGGGTCAGTGTTCGGACATCAAGAGCCGGACATTGTGCTCTTCGAGGAGCTTGGCCAGGGTATCCGGCGGGGGAGAGTCGGTGAACATCACGTGAAACTCGCTGATATGTCCCATGCGCACCAGCGCGTTGCGCCCGAACTTGCTGTGATCGGCCGCAAGATAACGGTGCCGCGCGTTGGCCATCATCGCCTGCGCGACCCGCACTTCGCGGTAATCGAAATCCAGCAGCGAACCGTCCAGCTCGATGCCCGACGCGCCGAGGATCGCGTAATCGACCTTGAACTGGTTGATGAAGTCGAGGGTCGCCACACCGGTGATCCCGCCGTCGGAGGCCCGAACCACGCCGGAGGTGATCATCACCGTGAAATCCGGATTGGCCGACATGATCGACGCCACATGGATATTATTGGTGATGACGCGCAAGCCCTTGTGCGACGAGGTCAGCGCCTGCGCCACCGCCTCGATGGTGGTGCCGATGCTCATGAACAGCGAGGCGTGATCGGGAATGCTGCTGGCGATCATGTCGGCGATGTGCGCCTTCTCGCTCTGGAACTTGCCCTTGCGCGCGAAGTAGTCCTCGTTCTCGACACTGCTGCCCAGGGCAGCGCCACCGTGGTAACGGCGCAGGAGATTGGCCTCGCACAACTGGTTGATATCGCGGCGGATGGTCTGCGGCGTCACATCCAGGATGCGGGCCAGCTCGTCGATGGGCATGAAGCCGTTTTCTCGGACAAGCTGCAGGATTCTGTCGTGGCGGGGTGGTCGGCTCATTTGCGTTCGGTTTCGAAAATCTCGTTACTTTTAATTAACATATTTTTCTATGCAGGAGCAAATCGGCGCGCGCATCAGGTATTGATCTGCCCCAAAAGGACGTCAAAGATGCGGCACGGCCAACGACTTGCGGTGCCGGGTGATTTCCTTGCGCACCCGCTCGACGGCGGTGCCGCCGACATGGTTGCGCTGGGCAAGGCTGCCCTCCGGGGTCAGGACACGGTAGACGTCCTCCCCAACCAACCCGGAAAACCCCTGCAGCACCCCGAGCGGCAAGTCCGCCAGGTCGCAACCCTGGCCTTCGGCGTGGCGCACGGCGCGCGCCACGACCTCGTGGCTGTCGCGGAACGGCAGTCCTTTTTTCACCAGGTAATCGGCAAGGTCGGTGGCGGTGGCGAACCCCTGCAGCACCGCCTCGCGCATCGCGTCGGCCTTGACGGTGATGCCGCGCATCATGTCCGCGTAGATGCGCAAGGTATCCACCAGGGTGTCGACCGTGTCGAACAACGGTTCCTTGTCTTCCTGATTGTCCTTGTTGTAAGCCAGGGGCTGCGACTTCATCAGCGTCAGCAGCGCCACCAGATTTCCGTTCACGCGGCCGGTCTTGCCTCGCACGAGTTCGGGCACATCGGGGTTTTTCTTTTGCGGCATGATCGAGCTGCCGGTACAGAAACGGTCGGCGATATCGATGAAGCCGACGCGCGGACTCATCCACAGGATCAATTCTTCGGACAGGCGCGACAGGTGGGTCATCACCAGGCTCGCCGCGGCGGTGAACTCGATGGCAAAGTCGCGATCGGAGACGGCGTCCAGCGAGTTGTGGCACACCGCGTCGAACCCCAGCAGTTCGGCGGTGTAATGACGGTCGATCGGGAAAGTCGTGCCGGCGAGCGCGGCGGCCCCGAGCGGCAAATGGTTGATGCGCCGGCGGCAATCCGTCAGACGCCCCTTGTCGCGGGCGAGCATTTCCACGTAGGCCAGCAGATGGTGGCCGAAAGTCACCGGTTGAGCCACCTGCAGGTGGGTGAAGCCCGGCATCACCGTGGCGGCGTGCTCTTCGGCCAGATCGAGCAGGGCGCGCTGCAGGTCGGTTACCAGAAGCACGATGCCGTCCACCGCGTCGCGCAGCCACAGACGGATGTCGGTCGCCACCTGGTCGTTGCGGCTGCGGCCGGTATGCAGGCGCTTGCCCGCATCGCCGATCAGATCGGTCAAGCGCCGCTCGATGTTCATGTGGACATCCTCCAGATCGAGGCGCCATTCGAAACGGCCTTGGCGGATATCCTCCAGCAGACCGGCCATGCCCTGGCGAATGGCCGCCAGGTCCTCGTCCGACAGCACACCCACACGATTGAGCATCGCGGCGTGCGCCAGCGAACCTTCGATATCGAACTCGGCCAGGCGTTTGTCGAACGTCACCGAGGCGGTGTATTTCTTGACGAGTTCGGAAACCGGTTCGGAAAACCGGCCGGACCAGGCATGGGTGTCTTGCATAATGATCTGTGTCCCGTGGCAACGCCCCTTCATGCGAAGGGAATAGAAAAATGGAATACCGATTATAAGCACAAGGAGCGGACGGCGTGAGACCGATTCGCGCCGCCCGCCCATCCGGTCATCCGCTGTTGCGCAAACCGGCCGAAATGCCGTTGATGGTCAAATGAATCGCGTAGAGCGTTTCCTCGTCATCCGGGTCGTCCCTCAAGCGGCTGAGCAATTCGACTTGCAGGAAGCTGAGCGCATCGAGGTAGGGCAGCCGTATGGCGAGACTGCGCGCCAGCGTCGGGTTGAACTCCAGCAGCCGGGTTTGCCCGGTGATGGCGAACAAGGCGTCGAGGGTTTTTTGCCATTCGCCGCCAATGGCGCCGAACAGCGTGTCCGCCAGCGCCCGGTCGGACACCAGCGATGCGTAGTGGCGCGCGATCGACAGGTCGGCCTTGGCCATCACCTGTTCCATGTTGGACAAGGCGACCTGGAAGAAGCCCGAATCCCGGTACAGCGTCCTGAGCCGGCCAAGCCCCTCGTCACCATGGCGCGCGAGAAACGCCGACACGGCCGAGCCGAATCCGAACCAGCCAGGCAGCATCACGCGCGATTGCGACCAGGAGAACACCCAGGGGATGGCGCGCAGGTCGCGGATCGACGACAGACTCTTGCGCGAAGCCGGACGGCTGCCGATATTGAGCCTGGCGATGGCGTGGATCGGTGTCGCCTCGAGAAAGTACTGCATGAACCCGGGCGTTTCCACCAGGGCGCGATAGGCGCGGTACGCCGAGGCCGACAGTTCGTCGAACACCCCGGCGTCGGTTTCGCATCCGGCAAAGCTGGCGAGACTGGCCTCCAGCGTCGCCGCGGTCAGCGCCTCCAGGTTCCGCAGACCGATATCCGGATCGGAATACTTGGAAGCGATCACTTCGCCCTGCTCGGTGATGCGGATACGCCCGGCGACCGAGCCGCACGGCTGCGCCATGATCGCCTCGTAGGACGGACCGCCGCCTCTCCCCACCGAACCGCCGCGTCCGTGGAACAGGCGCATGCGCACGTTCGCGGAAGCGAACAGCGTCACCAGCCGGCGTTCCGCCTGATAAAGCTCCCACTGGCTGGTCAGGTAGCCGCCGTCCTTGTTGCTGTCCGAATAGCCGAGCATGACTTCCTGCATGCGCCCGCGGCTGTCGAGCAGGCTCTGGTACCAGGGATCGTCGAACAGGGTTTGCATGACTTCGCGGCTGCGCGACAGGTCGCCGATGGTCTCGAACAGCGGCACGAGATTGACGCTGGCCTGCGGTTTGCCGTCGCGATAGCGGATAAGCCCGGTTTCCTTGAGGATCAGCGCCAGAGCCAGCAGGTCGGACGCATGCGCGCAATTGGAAATGATGCTCTGCCCGATCGCGCCGTCGCCGAAGGCGGCCTTCAGCTCGCGCGCCTCGGCGAATACCGCGAGCTCCTTGCGCGTTGTCTCGCTGTAGGAGCCCCACGGCGACAGCAAGGGACGCGGGGTCGCCAGTTCGCGGCGCAACGCCTCGCAACGCGCGGTCTCGTCAAGCCCGGAATAGTCGCCGAGTCCGCCCTGAGCGAACAGTTCGTCGACCACATTCTGGTGAAACTCCGCATGCTGGCGCAGATCCAGGGTCATCAAATGAAAGCCGAACAGATCCACCGCGCGGCACAGCCTCGAGAGCCGGCCGTCGGCAAGAAGCGCGCTGCCATGCAGGCACAGCGAGCGCGACACGGCCAACAGGTCGGCGCCGAACGCGGCGGCGTCCGCGTAGGCCTCGCCCGCGCCGAAACGCCCGCTGACCGTCAGGCCAAGACGCCGCGCCGTGCCTTCCAGCCGCGCTTCGATATGCGCGAGCGCGCGGCGGTATGGCTCCTCATTGCGGCTTTCCTCCCGATCGGGAGAGTGTTCGGCCAGGGCGGCCAGTTCGGCGCTGACCGCGACATGGCGCGAGGAGAGCGACAACTCGCGGTACAGGCCGGCCAGCTCGTGGAAGTAGTGGTCGAACGCCACCGTGGCCTGGCGCGTCATCGCCTGACGCAGCACCTTCGCGTCGACGAAAGGGTTGCCGTCCCGGTCGCCGCCGATCCAGCTGGCGATGCGGACGAACGACGGAATCTCGCACTCCTTGCCCCACTGCCCGGCGATCAGGCCAGCGAGCCGCTCATAGAGCCGCGGCATGGCCTGGAAGAAGGTCAACGGGTGGTAGGCCACGCCGTTTTCGATTTCGTCGCGCACCGTCAGCCGGAAATGCCGGATTTCCGAGGTCTGCCACAGGGCGAGAATGACGCGCTTGAGTTTCGTCTCGAGTTCGGCGAGTTCTTCGGGCAAGAGATCCGGCGCGTCCAGCAAAACCAGAAAACGCCGCACCGCGCGGTGGCCGTCCAGCACGCTCTGGCGCTGCACTTCGGTCGGGTGGGCCGTCATCACGGCCACCACGGAGGCTTCCGCGAGCAAACCCGCGAGCGCCTCGAAAGGGAGGCCGTCCTGGCGCAGGCGGGACACCGCCCGCGCAAGACTGCCCTGCTGGGGCGCCGAGCCGGCCAGCCGGTGCGCGCGGCGGCGGCGGGTATGGTGCAGATCCTCGGCGATATTGAACAGCTGCGCGTACAGCCCGCAGGCCCGAACCAGGGCCGCCATGCCGTCGTTGCCGATATCGTCCGGAATGCCCTGACGTCCGATATCGCGCATCGCGTCGAACAGCCGTTCGCCCTCCTGTTCCTTCAATACCTCGCCAAGCAGCCTCTCCAGCAGCGCAAGCGCGCGCCGAAGCGGCAGATCCTTTTCCATTTCGCTCATCCTGACCGCCTTTTGGTTGAATTCGCACATCTGCCGATGACTTTGTGACAGTTTGCCGCCCAAGGTCAAGTCTCGTCGCCGCTTCGGACGGGCGTCACTCCGCCGTCATGCTAGAATCGCGGTGCATTCATTTTTACTTCGCGGATCTTTTTATGAAGAAGTTCGTCATCGCCAGTCGTGAGAGTCGCCTTGCCATGTGGCAGGCCGAACACATCAAAGCCCGGCTGGAAACCCTCTACCCGGACGCGGAGGTGCGGATCCTGGGCATGACCACCCAGGGCGACCGCATTCTGGACAAGACCCTGTCCAAAATCGGCGGCAAGGGCCTGTTCGTGAAAGAGCTGGAGGCGGCGCTGATGGAAGGCCGCGCGGATCTGGCCGTGCATTCGATCAAGGATGTGCCGATGACGCTGCCCGAAGGATTCGCGCTGGCGGCGATCTGCGAGCGCGAAGATCCGCGCGACGCGTTCGTGTCGAACCGCCATGCGGCGCTCGCCGACCTGCCCGAAGGCGCCGTGGTCGGCACCTCCAGCCTGCGCCGCGAAGCCCAGTTGCGCCACCGTTTCCCCCACCTGCGGATTCTTCCGCTGCGCGGCAATGTCCAGACACGGCTCGCCAAGCTCGACAACGGCGAATACGACGCGATCATCCTCGCCGCCGCGGGTCTCAAGCGCTTGGGCCTAGGCGAGCGCATCCGCCACGAACTGGCCGTGGAGGAAAGCCTCCCCGCCCCGGGACAGGGCGCGCTCGGCATCGAAATCCGCGCCGACCGGGCCGACCTCGCCGCCCTGCTGATGCCGCTCAACGATCCGGACACCCACGCCTGTGTCAGCGCCGAACGCGCCCTGTCCCGCGCGCTCGGCGGCAGTTGCCAGATTCCTCTTGGCGCCTACGCGACCCTCGACGGGGAAACCTTGACGCTCAATGGCTTCGTCGCGCATCCGGACGGCTCGGTCATGCTGGCGGCCGATGCGGTGGCGCCCCGCGACTACGCCGATGCCTTGGGCCGTACCGTGGCCAGCAAGCTTGCCGACGCCGGCGCCCTGCCGCTGATCGAGGCGGTGCTCAAGGACGCGTGATGAGCCTCGCCGGCCGCTCCGTCCTTGTCGCCCGCCCGACGGGTCAATGCGGGCGGCTGCTCGCCCTGCTTCGCGAAGCGGGCGCCCGCGCGACGCATTTTCCGGTAATGGAGCTCGAGGCCGACCCTGTCGCGCTCGATGCGTTGCCCGACGCGGCGGACAAGGCCGACTGGCTGGTTTTCGTGAGCCCCGGCGTGATCGATCTGGCCTGGCCACGGCTTGCCGGCCATCCGGTCGCTGCCCGCCTGGCCTGCGTCGGCGCCGCCAGCGCCGCCAAACTCGCCGCCCTCTCGGGCCTCCCCGTGACGCATCCCTCCGACGGCAGTGACAGCGAAGCGTTGCTCGCGCTGCCCGAATTCGCGCAAATGGCCGGGCAGCGCGTGCTCATCGTGCGTGGCGAAGGAGGCCGTGCCACGCTCGCCGAAACCCTGACGGAACGAGGCGCGAACGTGTCGTTCGCCGAAGTCTACCGGCGTGTCGACGCTTCGCCCGACTGGAAGGACTTTGACAGACACCACCCCCAAGCGGTTATCCTGACATCCAGCGACATGGTGGAACGCTGGTTCCGCCTGGCTGGCCCGAGCCGGGCCGCGCAGTTACAATGTTTACTGTATTGCGTGCCGCACCCGCGCATCGCCGAACGCCTGGCGGGCCACGGGGCGACACGGATCGTGACAACCCGAGCCGGAGACGACGCACTGGTCGCCGGCCTCAGAGAATGGTTCTCCCGTCACCCATGAGCGAATTCCAAATCGTCGACCCCGTTAAACCCGCCCGCAGCAAGCTGGCGCTTCTGGCCCTGGCGGTGTCCCTCACCGCGCTGGGCGCTTCCCTCTGGCAGCTTTATGTCACCCGCGCCGATCTTGACGCGGTACGCGGCGAAGCGCAGCGCCACGCCGCGCAGGCCGGCGCCAGCACAGAAGCGAACCGGCGCCTGTCGGACGAGACCAAGGCGTCCGCCCGGCTGCTGGAGGCCCGCCTGGCCGCGCTCGAAGCGCGCCAGGGCGATGTCACCAACCAGATCGGCTCGCTCAACAGCCTCTACCAGGACCTGACCAGCAACCGGTCGGACTGGCTGCTGTCCGAGGCGGAGTACACCCTGACCATCGCCAGCCAGCAGTTGCAGCTGGCCGGCAATGTGCCCCTGGCCATCAATGCGCTCGAACGCCTCAACGCCAGGCTGGCCAAGACCGACCGGCCGCAACTGATCACAGTGCGCAAAAAGGTGGCGCGCGACCTTGCGCAGCTAAAAGGTCTGCCGGTGGTCGACACGGTGGGCCTGTCGGTCAAGCTCGACGCCCTGGCAAGCCAGGTCGACCAGCTGCCTTTGAGCGTGGATCAGCGCCAGGCGGCGCAGGAGAGCGCGCGCAAGCATGCCGCGGCTGCGGGCAGGCCGGCCTGGGAGCGTCTCCTTGACGACATGGTGGCGAGCCTTGGCGAACTTGTGCGCATCCGCCGCATGGACAAACCCGACGCCGTGCTGCTCTCCCCCGAGCAAACCCGAAACCTCAGGGAAAACCTCAAGCTGCGCCTGCTGGACGCGCGCCTGGCCCTGCTGCAGCGCGACGGCAGCAGTTTCAACGCCGATGTCGGCGCCGCGGCGCGCTACGTTAACCAGTACTTCGATACCCAGGCTCCGCTGACACGCCAATGGCTGGCGACGCTCGGCGAAGCCAAGGACGTGCCATTGTCGCTGGCCCTGCCGGACCTCGCGGACAGTCTGAAAGCGGTGCGCGATGCGCAAGGCCTGCAAGGGAGCTGACGGTGAAATTCGTTCTGTGGATTACCGGACTCTTCGCGCTGGCCGTGCTGCTCGGCCTGTTGTCCACCCTCAACACCGGTTACGCGATTCTTTTCGTTCCGCCCTGGCGGCTCGAGTTGTCGTTCAACCTGATGATCCTGGCGCTGATCACGCTGGTGGCGCTGATGTATGGCGCGTTGCGGCTGATCGCCCTGGCGACCGGCCTGCCCGGCGAAGTCCGGCGTTTTCAGCGGCAGCGCAAGCTCAAGGCTTCGCGTCACGCTTTGCGCGAAGCCGGCATCGCCTTTTTCGAGGGACGTTTCCAGCGCGCCGAGCGCGAAGCGCAAAAGGCGATGGATGACGAGTATGCCCCGGAAAACCGCGCCCTCGCGCTGCTGATCGCCGCCCGTTCCGCCGGATCGACGCGCGATCTGGCCAAGCGCGACGACTACCTCGCCAGGTTGGAGGCGCTGCCCGAACGGCTGCAGCTGGCGCGCCACATGCTGGATGCCGAACTGAAATTCGAAACCCAGGATCTGACGGGCGCGCTCCTCGCCCTGGAAAAGGCGCGCGAACTCTCGCCCAACCTGACGAGCGCGCTGCGCCTGGAACTGAAGGTGCGCATGCTGCAACGCCAGCCCGAGGCGGTGCTCGCGCTCACCGAGAAGCTTCTGAAGGCCGACGCGATGGAACCGGCGCAGGCGCGCCACTACCGGCTCGCCGCCTACACCCAGCAACTGGCTGGCATGGTCAATTCGAACGAGGTACGCGACTGGCTGCGCCGGATCCCCGAGACGGAACGCAGGAACGCTCAACTCGTCGGCGCCGTGGTGGCCCGGCTGATTCTGGTGGAAGACTTCGACTACGCCGCGACCCTGCTGTCCGAGGCCCTGGCCGACAATGATCAGGCGACCCCGGAACTCGCCCGCGAGCTGTTCCAGATCGCCGAGTCGCTGGCGTCGGAAACCCGGCTGTCGTTGCTCAAGGCCGCCGAAGGCTGGCTCAAGGGCCGTCCGCGCGACCACATGCTGCTGCTGGCCCTGGGACGCCTGGCCTACGCGGAACAGCTGTGGGGCAAGGCGCAAAGCTACCTCGAAGCCAGCGTGTCGATCCAGCCATCGCTCAGCGCCCACGCCGAGCTGGTGCGGCTATTCGAAGCGACCGGACGGGAAGAGAAAGTCGAGCACCATTACCGCCTGTGTCTCGACCTCGCTCTGGAAAAGGGACTATGATCACGCCCGCGTCAGCGTGGCCCTGACGTTGCCGCGCGTGGCGTTCCAATAGGGGCAAATGGGGTGCGCCGCTTCAATCAGCGAAGCGGTCGGTTCCAGCCGTCGTAACGTCGGAGCGGTCGCGCCGGTCCAGAGCAAGCGGTTCGAAGACAGCCGTCAATCAGGGACCGCTCGGCCATCCTGGCCGCCGATAACCCGACGCACGATAGACAATTGCATGAGCAGTTCCGGCAACGCGGTCTGGACGGTGTCCCACACCACATCGACGTTGATGTCGAAATAACCGTGCGCGATGCGGTTGCGCATACCACGCATGCCCCGCCACGGTACAGCAGGATGCGCCAAGGCGAACTCGGCGTAGCCATCCATCACCTTCGTGGCGGCCTCCCCGATGATGATCGGGCTCATGATGACAGACTGCTGGGTTCGCTTGTCCCCGACAAACCCCTTTTTGTCCACCCCCTCCACAAAGCTGCAGGCATCTGTCGCGGCTTGCCGGATGTGGTCCAGGTAGTCGGCCAAGCGGTTTTCATTCATACCGGCCGCGCCTCCGCAAGCACCTTGGCCCGGAACTTGGCTGGCAAATCCCCGGGGGTCAATAGATCGACGTGGAGGCCGAGCAGCGATTCCAGTTCGTCTTGCAGGCCTCCCAGATCGAACAGAGTCGCACCGGGCAAGGCATCAACCAGCAGGTCAAGATCACTGCCATCCTGGTCGGTGCCATGCAGCGCCGAACCAAAAACACGCGGGTTGGTCGTGGGGAAGCGGCTGATCACTTCGCGCACAGCGCTTCGCTTCAGGTTGAGCGCAACGGACGGTCGCATGCGCATCCTCTCTTAATCGAAACTCATTGAGATGCGATGCAATCGGACATAAAGCTTCAAGCGCTATTTTCGCGAGAACCTGTGCCACGATTTGCGTGCCCTGACCAATGTGTCTCAATGCGGCGAGTTCCAAAGAAAGCTCATTTCCCGACATGAACGCCTGTCGGTATCACCGACCCTGGCGGCTTGCCAAGGGTCTCGACCCGGGATCGCCGGCAATCACGCCTGCGTCAGCGTTACCCTGACGTTGCCGCGCGTGGCGTTCGAATAGGGGCAAATGCGGTGTGCCGCTTCGATCAACGAAGCGGCCGCCTCGCGCTCCAGACCCGGTAACGAAATGCGCAGTTCGACCTCGATGCCGAAGCCGTGTTCGATCGGTCCGATGCCGACGCGCCCGGTCACCGCCACCTCATGCGGCAACTTCACCTTGGCCTGCATGGCCGCCACCTTCAGCGCGCCGATGAAGCAGGCCGAATACCCGGCGGCGAACAGCTGCTCCGGGTTGGTACCGTCGCCCCCCATGCCGCCCAGCTCCCTGGGTGTCGACAAGTCGACCGACAGCGCCTTGTCGTCCGATTCGGCGCGCCCGTCGCGGCCACCGTACGCGGTCGCTTCCGCGGTGTAGAGGACTTTAGTCAGTTCAGCCATGTCTTTCTCCTGAAATCCGGCGGTCCCGCCGCCTGTCAATATTGAACTATTAAATAGCGCACGATATAAATGCCCCACAAACAGCGGAGAGCTAGCTGTCCAAAAGCCCGTCTCGCAGACCCGCCAAGGCATCGCGCAAGCCGGCCAGTTCATCGACAGGGAGCCTGCTTCGGCACAGCAGACTGCCCGGGATGGCGTGCGCGCTTTCCCGCAATGCCCGGCCGCTAGCGGTCAGTGAGACCAGCACGACACGTTCGTCCGCGCGGTCGCGCTCGCGGGTCAGCCAGCCGGCCGCCTCCATGCGTTTGAGCAGCGGGGTCAGCGTGGCGGAGTCCAGATACAACCGGTGCCCGATTTCGGACACGGTCCGCCTGTCGTTTTCCCACAACACCAGAAACACCAGGTATTGCGGATAGGTGATGCCCAGCGGCTTGAGCGCGTCCCGGTAGACCTTGTTCATCGCAAGCGATGCCGAATACAGGGCGAAGCATAACTGGTCGTCCAGATTCAGAGAGGCGTTGCCGGATAGCGTCCGAGCGGTTTTGTGTGTGGTCATACCGCCATATTATATAGTGCACTATTTTATTGCAAGCAATAAGAATTAATGAGCACGAAAAAACCCCGCCCGGGCAAGGGGCGGGGTGAATGGAGCGTGTCCGCGGCTTAATGCGCCACGCACTTGACCAGCTCTTCGACGACCTTTTTCGCATCGCCGAACACCATCATGGTCTTGTCCATGTAGAAAAGATCGTTATCCAGACCGGCGTAGCCGGCATTCATGGAACGCTTCACCACGATGACGGTGCGGGCCTTGTGCGCCTCCAGGATCGGCATGCCATAGATCGGGCTGCTCTTGTCCTTCTGGGCCGCCGGGTTCACCACGTCATTGGCGCCGATCACCAGCACCACATCCGTGTTGGAGAAATCCGAATTGATTTCTTCCATTTCCTGTACGTGGTCATACGGCACCTCGGCTTCGGCAAGCAGCACATTCATGTGGCCCGGCATGCGGCCGGCCACCGGATGGATGGCGTAGCGCACCTTGACGCCCTGCTCGCCAAGCAGCTCGGCGAACTCCTGCAAGGCATGCTGCGCGCGCGACACGGCAAGACCGTAGCCCGGCACGATGATCACCGAATCCGCGTGGCCCATCAGGAACGCCGCGTCTTCTGGCGAGCCGCTTTTGTAATGACGCGGGCCGCCCGGGCCGGCAGCGGTTTCGGCCACTTCCGCGCCGAAGCCGCCCAGCAGCACGGACACGATGGACCGGTTCATCGCGCGGCACATGATGTAGGACAGAATCGCACCGGAGGAACCCACGCACGCGCCGCCGATGATCAGCACCGGGTTGTTGAGGGTAAAGCCGATACCGGCCGCCGCCCAGCCCGAATAGGAGTTGAGCATCGACACCACCACCGGCATGTCGGCGCCACCGATCGGAATGATCAGGGTCACACCCAGAACAAGGGCGATCGCGATCATGATCAGGAAAGCTCCCTGGCTGTCGGTGGCGAAATAGGCGAAACCGAACCCCACCATGGACAGGGCGAGCACCAGGTTCAGCAGGTGCTGGCCACTGAAATTGATGGCGCGCGAACCGAACCGGCCCGACAGCTTGCCATAGGCGATCACGGAGGCGGTGAAGGTGATGGCCCCGATGAACGCGCCGATGAACAGCTCAACCTTCTGCACCGGGCTGTGCGTCAGGCCCGTATGGTAGATCGACGCCACGGCGATCAGCACGGCCGACAGACCGACCAGCGAGTGCATCGCGGCGACGAGCTCCGGCATGGCCGTCATTTCGACGGTGCGCGCGCGCCAGGCGCCGATCAGGCCCCCCGCCGCGATAGCGCCGCCGATCAGCGCCCACACCGGCTTGTCCATGATCAGGAAGGTGGTGATCACGGCGATCAGCATCCCGACGATGCCGAACAGATTGCCGCGACGCGCCGAAGCCGGGGAGGACAGGCCCTTGAGCGCCAGGATGAAGAGCACCGCCGCGACGAGATAAAGAATTGCGGAAAGATTTTGCATGGTCGTCGCTTACCTCTTCTTCTTGAACATGTCGAGCATGCGCTGGGTCACAAGGAATCCCCCGAAAATATTGATGCTCGCCAGGAAAATCCCGATGGCCCCGAGAACCGAGGTCAGGGTGATCGTCTCGCCGTTGATGTCGACGACCTGAAGCAGCGCGCCGACGACGATGATGCCGGAAATGGCGTTGGTCACCGCCATCAACGGGGTGTGCAGGGCCGGGGTGACATTCCATACCACGTGATAACCGACAAAAACGGCCAGCACGAAAATGGTCAGACTGATGATGAATGGATCCATCATGAGAGCTCTCCTTTCGCCGAGGTCAGGCCGACGCGCCAAAGCGCACCGCACCCTCGTGGGTCACGAGCGTGGCGGCCAGCAGATCGTCGTCGAGATTGATCGAAAACCCTTCCTTGGTCAGCATCAGCTGCAAGAAGGTCAGGAGGTTGCGCGCGAACAGGTTCGAGGCGTCGGCGGCGATGAGGCCCGGCAGATTCAGGGTTCCCACCACGCTCACACCATTCCCGGTCACCACCACCTCGCCCGGGCGGGTCTGGGCGACGTTGCCGCCGCTCTCCGCGGCGAGGTCGATGATCACGGAACCGGAGCGCATCGCTTCGACGGTCGCCGCTTCGATGAGGCGCGGAGCCGGTTTGCCCGGAATCAGCGCCGTGGTGATGATGATGTCGGCCTGGCGGGCATGTTTGTCGACCAGTTCGCTCTGGCGGCGGCGGTAGTCTTCCGACATTTCGCGCGCGTACACGCCGTCGTTGGCGGCCTTTTCTTCGTCGGTCATCGGCACTTCGACGAATTTCGCTCCCAGCGACTCGACCTGTTCCTTGGTGGCGGGGCGCACATCGAAGGCCTCCACCACCGCGCCCAGGCGCTTGGCGGTGGCGATCGCCTGCAAGCCGGCCACGCCGACGCCGAGGATCAGGACGCGGGCCGGTTTCACGGTGCCCGCCGCGGTCATCAGCATCGGCATGAAGCGCGGATAATACTGAGTGGCCAGCAGCACCGCGCGGTAACCGGCGATGTTGTTCTGGGACGAAAGAATGTCCATGGACTGCGCGCGGGTCGTGCGCGGCAGCAGCTCCATCGCGAAAGCGGAGAGATTCTTCTCGGCCATGCGCGGCAGCAGGGGATTGGAATAGGGATTGAGCAGCGAAATGACGGCGGCGCCGGCACGGATCTCGTCGATCTCGTGGACGTCCAGCGGTCGGATTTTCAGCAGGATGTCGGCGTTGGCCAGTACGTCGGCGCGGCTGGCAAGCACGGTCGCGCCCGCGTCGGCGTAATCCTTGTCGGAAACGGCGGCCCGCAGGCCCGCCCCTTCCTCGACAACCACCTGATGTCCCAGGGCGATGATTTTCCGGACGGTTTCCGGCGTCGCGGCTACGCGCGTCTCGCTGGCTGTTCGCTCGGCCACGATGGCGATGAGCATGGTTTTCCTTTCCTGAATGACATGAAATCGATTCAAAAACGACGTTATCCAACTCCCGTGCCGCAGCGATTTCGAACGGACGTTTGAATTCAATGTAATTCAAACTTTTGATAAGGCGCAATATTTTTATAAATTTGCGACATTATCCAATTCGCAAAATATGCTGCGACGCAACAGATGATAAAAGTTCGCCCACGCTATCCTAGTACAGAAGCCAGAGTGCTTGCCGTGACAAATATCAGGTTTTACTCATATTCAATGAGGCAACTAGCTTGCAACCCCACATTTAATGCAGAATAAATACCCATTACAGCGCGTTGATATTACAGAAGAATTTTTGGATACAACAGAAAAAACCACGCAAAAGGAGCCGCTGACCACTCGGCCACCCCGTCAAGGATGGGATCTACCTTCGATCGGAGCCAGCACTTTGGCGCCGAAACCTTCCAGAGTCATGGCGCGCAGCACGGCGGACAAACGGCTTTTGTGTGCCATGAAGGATGAGCGCCGCGACAGCCCGACATAGCGGGGAACACTCAACTCGATATGGTAAGGGGTTTCGACAATCCTGCCTTCAAGGTGATGCCGACGAATCAGCCACCAGGCTTCGGCCCGGTTGAAAATGGCCGAATCCACGCGTCCGGCCGCCAGCTTTTGCATGTTGGACGGGCTGTCCGGCGCGCTATCCTTGGCCAGCTGGGTATCTTCATCAAAGCGGGGAAAATAGCGCACGCTGTCGACCACCCCGATATGCCGGCTCCGCAGATCGCCATAGTTGCGCAAAGGACGCGTATCGCCGCGGCTGACAAAAAACGCCATCACGGCCGGCGGCGCGAAGGGCGGATCGAGAAACTCGATGACACGCCGGCGCTCTTCCGTTGGCGTGAATCCGAGCACGATATCCGCTTCGCCGCGCTCGAGCATGGCAAGACAGCGGCGCACGGGACAGACCCGGACTTCGAGGGGCACCCCCATGCGCCGCGCTATCTCGCTGGCGAAATCGAGGTAAGGACCGGAGGGACGACCGTCGGCATCTGTGGCCAACCACGGGGGCAAGGTCTGGAAAACCATCACCAGGGGCGCGGCCCACGTGTTGGCCAGCGGAAGCGACAGACCGGCGAGCAGGCCCAGCATACGAACAACTCGAAGACGCATCGGCATGACAAAAGAGTGCGGAATATGGCGGAAGTTTCACATGCCGCATGAATTTCGCCAAGTGCAATTGTGTCAAGGTTTGCTCAAACGCAATGAACCCGCCCCACACCAACCCGTGTCATCAACGCTCGATCGCTAGCCCGCATGATTGGCGCGGTCTGCGAAGGCATGGCGGGTCCGGCCCGGACGGCGTTTTTCAAGCGGCAGTTCAACGGATCCGGCGCGCCACACACACCCCGCAGGCTGTCGCCAGCGCCACGACGGCCATGCCCCAGAAAAAATCCCGGCAGGCCATCAAGGTGGCCTGATGGTCGATCTCCCCGGCGAGGCGCAACAGCGCGGCGGGTTCCGGGTTGCCAAGCAGCCCCCAGGGATCCGGACCGCCCGCCGCCGTGCCGTAGCCCGGCCGTATCGCCGCGCTGGTCTCGGCCAGACGGCTGTAATGCAGATTGCCGCGCATCTGCATGATGATCGTCGCCACCGACAATCCCACCGAATTGGCCACTTCGCGCATGGAGTTTTTCACTTGATAGGCATGGCTGAACACTTTTTCGTCAATGCCCCGGAATGTACTGGCGGCGGCCGTGCCCAGCGCGAACGGCATGAACAGGGTGTTGAGCAGGATCAACGGCCAGATCATCGACGACAGCGTGCTCTCCTGGCCAAGATCGCTCATCAGCCAGCCGAACGCGCACAAGCCTGCCAGGCTGACCAGCAGATAAGGTTTGAGGGCGGGCCAGCGCATCATCAAGGCAAGGTGCAGCGGAATCGTGAGCAATCCGGCCAGACTGGTCAGTCCGAGCGACCAGCCGCTCGCCGTGACCGGAAATCCGAGGCCCTGCACCATGAAAATCGGCAGAATGTAGTTGCTGGCCGACACCACCAGGTAGCCGAAGCCGTAGATGCCCATGCCCAGCCAATAACGCCGACTGGAAAACTCGGCATAGGAAATCAGCGGCGTCCGATGACGCCAGTCAATCCACAGATAGGCCAGCAGCAGCATGGCGGCGAGTATGCCGGCCACCGCCAGCGAGGCGGGATGACCGAACAAGTCGTAGCGCGAGCGCTCCAGCATGAACTGCAGCAGGAACATGCCGAGCGTCAGCCACAGGATGGCCCAGGGATGCACCTTGTCGGGCTGCTCGTTTTCCACGGGCTCGTGCTCCGGCACGGAGTGCGCCACCATCCGGTCGACCAGCGCGGTCAGCGGCAGCATCACCCAGAACAACGCCCTCCAGGACCCCTGATCCAATAGCTCGGATGCCAGAATCGGAGCCAGCGCCGATCCCAGGGTAATGCCGAACGGAAGACACAGCAGCGCGGGGATGCGCTCCTTGCCGGAGTAATGGAGCACCTGAACGCGTGACGCCGTGAAAAAAGCCGAGCCGCCGACGGCCTGCACCATACGCCCCGCGATAAACACGGGCACCGAGTGCGCCGTGGCGCACAACACGGCGCCGGCGGCGAACGCCAGCAAGGACAGCCTCAGCATGCGGCGATATCCCAGCGTCTGAACCAGATAGCGGTGTCCGAGAATCACCACGACGGCAACCGTGGCGTAGCACGCGGCCGCCAGGCTGAATTCTTCCGGCGCGGCATCGATGCCGCCGGCGATGTAGCGCGAGGCGAACGACACCATGATGGTCTGCAGGTATTCCAGAAAGACGATGAATACAATACAGGCGTGATGCCATGTGAATGCACGGGAACGAGGTGACATGACGGGATTCGGGAACGACAAAGCGGCATTGTCCGGAAATCCTGGCCATCAGGGAAATCGATTGTCAAAATGAGAGTCATGCAGAAAATCGATATCCATCACGGCGACTTGCGCCGCATCGACCTCAATCTTCTGGTCGCTTTCGACGCCCTGATGCAGGAGCGCCATGTCAGCCGGGCCGCCGAGCGGCTGTTTCTCGGCCAGCCGGCCATGAGTCACATGCTGTCGCGCCTGCGGGACACGCTGAAAGACCCGCTGTTCGTGCGCAGCGGCAATCGCATGGAGCCCACCGCGCGCGCGCTGGAGCTCGCCCCGCGGATACGCCAGTGGCTCGACGAGGCCAATGATTTTTTGTTTCGGGAAACCGATTTTGATCCGGCCGCCGTCACGGCCCGATTCAGCCTGTCCGCTCCCGATGGACTCGAAGCCCTGCTGTTTCCCTCGCTGATCGCCGCGTTGCGCGCCGAAGCGCCCGGTGTGCAACTGCGCTCCTTGCTGCTGGAAACCGACCAGCAACTCGCCGCGCTCGACCGCGACGAGGTCGATCTGCTGTTCACCGCCGCGCCGCTGCCGCTGCGCGACTGGCACAACCACACGATACTCAGCGAGGCGGGGTTCTCCGCCGTGTATTCCCCGCGACAGACGACGCTTCCGGACACCCCGACGCTCGCCGACCTCGCCGCCTGCGACCAATTGGTCAGCAGCCACCGCGGCACGGCGGCGGGCGTGGTCGACCACCTGTTCACCGAGCGGGGCCTGACGCGCCGCATCGTTGCCCTTTCGGCGAGCCTGATGGCCACCGGCCACATCCTCAGCGAAGCGCCACTGATCTCAATTCAACCGAATCTGTATCTCCCTTTATTCGCCGACCGGCCGGATCTGGTTCATGTTCCGCTCCCCAGCGAAGCGACCCTGTGCATCAACCTGGTCTGGCACCGGCGCAACGATACCCATCCCCTGCATCGCTACCTGCGCGCGCTACTGATGCGCCACTTCGAGCAGCGGTTTCCCGCGGCCTAGACAGAAGAGCCGGAACTTCCGCTTCACCGGTGCGCATAGCAGACGATGGTTTGCAGACATCCACAGGCTTCACGTCTTCCACGGGTTGCAGTTCGGTCGAGTCTTGCGACGCGACGATTTCTCTTATTTGGTAATGGCAACGCTTTTTCTCCTCGTCGACATCGAGGAAAGCCTCATACTCCTTTCCCGCCTTGGGAATGAAGCTATACGCGCTTAATGGGCACTCGTATCCAGGCCCGGCGCCACTGGTCATCATCACCGTCAAGGGCTGACCGGCGTCAATGTGATATTCCTTGAAAAACGCTTTAGAGGCCAAACCGTGTCGTTCGGATAGACGCTTGGTGGTCGGGCTCTCGGGCATACCGATGCGGGTATTCGATATCGTTCCGATAAAAGAAGAGAGTGCCGCGCCGAGGGTCGACACCACTTCGGCGTTCGGAGGGCTGAAAAACCCAAGCTGGTAGCAGGCCTGGTTACGGTAGAACCACATCCCCGATCCGTTCTGACTGAACAGCCGGATCCGGGCGGTTTTCACCGGCTCTTGCTGTTGCGTCTCTTCAGCCTGGGCCTTGCCAGAAACACACAATGCGGAGCTGACCAGCACGGAGGAAACGCATGCCAAAAGCATTTTTTTATACACCATTTTCAACCCATTTCATTTAAATCAGCTTATCGACCACAGCCTAAATCGAATCGGTCCAATGGGCCATGACAAAAATTACCCGGATTGAATCCGCGCCATCCGTCACGGCATGGTGCAGGCAGTAATCGGGAGGCGGCATGCATTCTGTCGGAACAAGACAATGCGCAACGCCGCCATCACCCCAGCGATACCGGCGGCATGTAAGGTATGCCCACCTCTCATGCGCATTCATGATGAAAGAGAACCGAGATGTCGCCACTACCCTATTCGCTAGCCGCCAGCCTCGTTTTCGCCATGACGGCGCCACGGTGTCCACTCAGCAAATCCACGCATGCCCCGATGTCGCGGGCATTGCCCAGATTTGCGGTGCAAGGCAGGGTTGTACTTAATGAGGCCGCCGCGAGAGGAGGGGAAAATGGATCGGAGAAAATAGCATGGCCAGAGTGGGCGATCTGGCGAAAATGGCATTCGACAGCGCTTATCTCCTGAACAACAGGACACCACGATTCGTGAGCTGCGACTACATACACAACAAGGGAATAAGGGTTCGGATGGCACTCTTCACTGACGTACCGGCAACAGCGCTTGGCAATGCGTGGAGCGATGAGCCACAACGGGACGGAAGCACGCTGCCCGGCTGCCGCGGACCGGTTGCTTCCCGCTGCACCTTCACGCATCCCGCATTGATGCGGGGATGGCTTGGCGCCGGCAATGCCAGTCAGGCAGGATGATGCGGCACAACGTGCGGCTCATTTCCCGGCAACGCATCAGACATTGCCCTACGCTTGAACTCCGGGCCGCAAGCGGGGAGACGGACACGCCAACCGCAGAGGAATCAAAGGCAGCAGGCCAACGATGATGCAGACCCGGCTCCAGAAGTCCGAGTAAAGAATGCGCATAGGGAATCAGAAACGCCGCCGCGAACACCGTGGTACCTCATGATGCCGAGTGCGCTGCCAGGCAGCCCGGCGAGGCCGACGGTCATCAGCAAGCCCCTGGGCAATACCGGGAATAAGGCGACTTACCGGGCGGCGACCTATTTCCCGATGCAGAACCGGCTGAAGATCACCCCCAACAGATCGTCGGGGGTGAACTCGCCGGTGATTTCCGACAGGGCGTTCTGCGCGAGCCGCAACTCTTCGGCGAACAGCTCGACCTGCTGCCAGACCTCGGCGGCGGTCTCAAGATGCAAGGCGGCGCGGCGGATGGCGTCAAGGTGCCGCTCGCGGGCGAGGAACACGCCTTCGGAGGCGCTGTAGCCGATCAGGGACAACAGCCGCTTGCGCAGGATATCGACCCCTTCGAGCGTGCGGGCGGACAGCCGCACCACGGCATGGCCGTTTTCTTCCCCTTCGCCGGCCACGCCTTCGGCCAGATCGATCTTGTTGAACACGAAAATCCTCGGCAGGCCCGCCGGCAGACGCTCGAGAATGGCGTTCACTTCGGCGGTCACCCCTTCGCGGCTATCCGTCAGCACCAGCGCCACATCGGCGCCTTCCACCGCCTGCCAGGTTCGTTCGATGCCGATGCGTTCGACCACATCGGTGGTTTCGCGCAGACCGGCCGTATCGATGATGTGCACCGGCACGCCGTCGATGACGATTTCCTCGCGCACCGTATCGCGGGTGGTGCCCGCGATATCGGTGACGATCGCGATCTCGTCGCCGGCCAGCGCGTTCATCAGACTTGATTTACCGACATTGGGTTGCCCCACCAGCACCACACGCATCCCTTCGCGCAGGATCGCGCCCTGACGCGCGGTGCCGAGCACCTTGTCCAGCTGCCCGCGCAGACCGGACAACTTCCCCGCGGCATCCGCCGCCTCGAGAAAATCAATCTCCTCGTCCGGGAAATCCAGCGTGGCTTCGACCAGCATGCGCAAGGTGATGAGATCATCCGTCAGCGCACGGATTTCCCCGGAGAAGGCGCCCTTGAGCGATTTCAAGGCGCCGCGCGCGGCGCTTTCGCTCGCCGCGTCGATCAGGTCGGCCACGCTTTCGGCCTGGGCCAGATCGAGCTTGTCGTTCAGAAAGGCGCGCTTGGTGAACTCACCGGGCTCGGCATGACGCGCGCCCAGCTCGACGCAGCGGGCCAGCAGCATGTTCATCACCACCGGGCCGCCGTGCCCCTGCAGCTCGATGACGTCTTCGCCGGTGAAGGAGTTCGGTCCGGGGAAATACAGCAACAGACCGTTGTCGATGGCCGAACCGTCCCGCGCCACGAAATCGGTGTACAACGCGTAGCGCGGCCTGGGCGTTTTGCCCGCGCTGATCGCTTCGGCAAACGGCAACAGGTCGCGGCCCGAAATGCGGATGACCCCGACTCCCCCGCGCCCCGGCGCAGTGGCGATGGCGCAGATGGTGACGGGTGCGTAGGCTGGCATCATGTCGTTACCCTCGCTCTGAATGAAAAAAACGGCCAGCGGCCCTGTCGTGTCGGACAGGACGGCCGGCCGCTCGGGCTACCCGGTCGTCAGGACTGGGCCGCCGCTTTCTTGGCGTTTTCGATCTGGCGGTTGACGAACCACTGCTGAGCGATCGACAGCAGGTTGTTGACCACGTAGTACAGCACCAGACCGGCCGGGAAGAAGAAGAACATCACCGAGAAGGCTACCGGCATGATCTTCGCCATCTTCGCCTGCACCGGGTCCGTCGGCGGAGGATTCAGCATGGTCTGGATGAACATGGTGATTGCCATCAGGGCCGGCAGCACGTAGAACGGATCCGGACGCGCCAGGTCGTGAATCCACATCACCCACGGCGCTTCGCGCAGTTCCACCGCGGCGAGCAGCGCCGAGTAGAGCGCGAAGAACACCGGGATCTGGATCAGGATCGGCAGGCAGCCGCCGAGCGGATTGACCTTCTCGACCTTGTACATTTCCATCACGGCCTGCTGGAACTTCATGCGGTCGTCGCCGTGCTGTTCCTTCAGACGCTCAAGACGCGGCGCGAGGGCCTTCATCTTGGCCATCGAGCGGTACGACGCCGCGGTCAGCGGGTAGAACGCGCCCTTGATGATGATGGTCAGCAGCACGATCGCCCAGCCCCAGTTCTGCACCAGCGCGTGCAGCTTGACGAGCAGCCAGAACAGCGGCGCGGCGATGACGTGCACCCAGCCGTAGTCGCGGGACAGTTCGAGACCCTCGGCCACGCGGGTCAGGGTGTCGTAGTCTTCCGGACCGGCGTACAGCGGCATGGCGATGCTCGCGGTCGCGCCCGGCGCGATCGCGCCCAGCGCCACGGTCGCGGAAGCCGAGTACAGGCCATTGGCGGCCTTCAATTCGAAATGACAGCTCGCGGCGTCGCGGCACACGCTCTTGCCGTCCAGGGGTTTGAGCACCCAGGCGGACAGGAAGTAGTGCTGCAGCATGGAAACCCATCCGTTCTGGGTGGTCTGCGCGTAATCGGCCTTGTTCTTGTCAAGATCCGAGAACGACACCTTCTGGAACTTGTGCTCGGCGCTGTACACGGCCGGGCCGGTGAAGGTGTTGGCGAAACGCGTCTGGCCTTCCGGTTCCTTGCCGTCGCGCAGCAGGCGGAAATACGCCGTCGGCGCGAGTGGAACGGTGCCGGCATTGGTGATTTCGTAGCGGACGCGGATCAGGTACGAACCCTTGGTGAACTCGTAGATCTTGGCGACCTTAACGCCATCGGCCTCGGGCGCGGTCAGGCGCACCTCCAGCTTGTCGCCGCTCATCACATAGCTCGACTTCTCGGCGGAGAAGACGGTCTTGTGCGTCGGCAGGTCGGGACGGGTCGGATCGACAAGACCGGTCTGGGCGACATAAACACGGCCGCCCTTGTCGGTCATCAGCTCGTAGGGCTTCTTCTCGTCGGTGCTGGAGCCATGCTTGACCAGATCCAGCGTGCGCAGGTCGCCACCGACGGTGTCGATCTGGGCGCGGACCAGGTCCGTGCTGACGTTGATGCGTTGGCCAAATGCCAGGCGCGAAGCATCGGCAGGCTTGGCGGCCGCGCCTTTGGCGGAGTTGACGTCTTGTGTCTGCGCAACCGGCGCCGGGGCCGGCTTGGGCGGGAAGAAATGCTGCCAGAGCAGCAAGACGCCCAGGGACAAGACGATGAAGGAAATCAGTCGCTTGGAATCCATCTCTCGATATACCGGAAAGTTAGGGAACCGGGTCATAACCGCTGCCGCCCCAGGGGTGGCAACGAAGGATGCGCTTCATCGCAAGCCGCCCGCCACGCCACGCGCCATGGCGGCGAACCGCCTCGACAGCGTAGTGCGAGCAGCTGGGCGCGAACCGGCAGCGCGGCGCCAGCCAGGGGCTGATGGCGAGCTGGTAGAACCGGATCAGGATGACGAGGAAGCGCGACATCTGGCCAGTTTAGCAAAGAGTGCGGACAAAGCCACGACGGCTTCGGCGCGATTGCTCCGGTCGAACGGAACACGGGCGCGGACCACGTAATCGAGGCCGCCCAGTTCGGGCCGGTTCAGTCGGAACCATTCCCGCACGCTGCGCTTTATATAGTTCCGGCGCACCGCCCGCCGCGAGACCTTGCGGCCAACGACCAGTCCCAGACGGGCATGATCCAGTCCGTTGGGACGGGCGTACACCTGGAAAAAAGCATTGCTGCGCGCTTGCCGCAAACTAAAAACGGATGAAAATTCATCCGTTTTTAACAGCCGGTGCGCACGGCGAAAGCGATAGTCCAACGTCGTCGTTAGACGGAAAGGCGCTTGCGGCCCTTGGCGCGGCGAGCGGCCAGGACTGCGCGACCACCACGGGTCTTCGAACGAACGAGGAAGCCGTGGGTACGCTTGCGGCGGGTGGTGGAAGGCTGGTAAGTGCGCTTCATGATTGGTATTCCTATTTCGAAACGGAAAATAAACACGTGATTTGACGCGATTTACCCTGCTTTGTCAACCGCTTATTTTTCCGGAACCTGTGGATAACTCCGGCAAAAACCATTAGAATAGACAGGCTTACCCGTAGGTAGGCCTGCTTCCATGCCGAATATGCCCCGGCGCGGCTGACCTGAGAACAGTGGCGTCGTGGAACTCCCGCCACCCGTACCCACCGGGACATGGGCGGGATTTTTGCTTTTTATTGCGTAAACGTTG